>SCTM01000108.1 GCA_004297485.1 Rhodospirillaceae bacterium | reverse complement strand
GGCCAATGTCGTCCGTGACACAAACGATACGATTGTCTCCGCCCTGGAGAACGCGGCCACGTTGGTTTACGTCAGCGGATGCACGACGGGCCTGGATGCTTATCTCGCTGGCGTTCCCGCGGTCAGGCTCGGCAGCGGCGGCCATGGGGTTTCGGCACGCATGCATGTCCAGGCCAATACGCCCGAGGAGGCGGTCGCGGCGGTGGAGCGCAACGAGCGGTGGAGTGGTTCCATCGACGATCATCTCGCGCCGCTGGACATGGTCAGCCATCTGGTATCGCTTTATCGGGACAATGCGGCGAGCGGCGCGATGAATGTCAATGCCGAGTCAAATTTTTCGCCGGTGGATTTTCATCACCGGAAATTTCCGGAAACCACCGCCGATGAGATGACCGCGCTTGTCGGCCTACCGGTGCAGAAAATCGCCTGGAATACTTTTCTGGTCCCGGCCGCGAGAGGTTAGGACACGAGCCACAATCCGGGCGCGGCGCCAATCACCACATCGGTCGTGGCGGCGGCTGCCAACGATTCGAGAATCGTGTCGTAGGCGAGTTTGCGCCGTTCCCAGGACAGTTTGCCCACAGCATTGGGGGAATTGAAGATGTCGCTGATCCAGATCAGCGCATGCCCCTTGGCATATTTCGAGATCAGGTCGCGCGCCGGCTCCGGCTGAAGAATATCGGCCGGCACAAAGCTATGTTTCAGCGTTCGATAGCGCTGCCAGTGGGCCAGCCATCGCTCCGGCGTGTGGAAGGCCGCGCTGATCTCACTCTGGAACTCTGCCTCGACTTTCTCCGGGCTTGCGGTGATTTCACCGGGGTGAAAGACGATCCGTTCGGGGAACATCTTGGCGAGGCGTTCGCGCGCCGCCGTCATGAAACGCCCGAAGTCTGTTCCATTCCATTCTTCCACCATCATGCGGCGCAGGGCGACGGCCGGCGCGCTATAGTCGTAGACAATGACGTGCGTGTTGTCGTGGAAGCCGAAATTTTCCAGCATCCGGTTGGCTTTGAAGCCGGAGGCGAGCACGAAAGCTGAATCGAGGCCGGGGCGGTAACGCAGATTCGGAATGTCCGCGTAAGCTTCCGAATTGTACACGAATACGCTTTTCGCCGATCCCACCGGGTCGGGTGTCTTCGTCAAGAAAGCGAGCATGGACGCCAGTTCACCGTCCTCCGGTTTTGGCGCATTCATCACGTCGTCGAGATCCATGATCCATTCGGCAACATTGCCCGCATAAGGATCGTGATCGATCATCCACCGCCGCATCTGATCTGGCCAAGCCGCGACCGGCAGACCCGCTGCGAGGCTCGCCGAAATGGCATTCCACCCATAGCCGAAATGAGTCTCCACGGCCGACTGTTGTCCCGCGGGATCGAGGTGCGTTGGCGTGCTACCTGATTGGGGCAAGGCAACCGCCTCGCGGCCGCGATGGGGCGCGCCGAATGCCGGCCGACCGAGTTGCTCCCACGCGCGGCGGTTCACCAGTATGCAACTCGGGTTGAGGGCGTGGTACGCGCTGTCGTGAACCACCGTGCCGGTCAGAAATGCGCACCGTTCAAGCTCGGCTTTGAGGTCGATGGACAGTTGATCCTGACCGTAGAAGATATGACCCGCGTTCTGGATAAGACAGTAGTCCTTGGTCGATGCGGCCAGCGCGCCGTCGAGGGACGCGGCAAATCTCATATGCCGCAAAGGCAATTGGTAGGAAAAGAACGTGAAATAGCAGGTCAACTCGGCCAGCCGCCGATCCAGCGCCATCACCCGCGGTCTGGGCTCGCGGCCCGGACGGTAGGTGGGAACATTGACCAGGAAGAAGTCGACGTGGGTCCGGAGATATTCCTGCTGCCCGCCATGGAAAAAGACGACCATGGGCGTCAAATGCCTCCGCCGGCAGAGGAGGTATGGTGCGGTGCCGGTGCGGATTCACGTTCGTTCATGGTGCACGATACCCTCGGGTGGCACGTTGATTCAATCCGAAGAAAATATGAGCCGATATCGTCGCCGCGATGCCAAGCGTGTTGGCCCATGGAGCACCCCCGGTTGAAACATCGTTACCAAACTGACATTCCAACCGGATGAGCCAATGGCGGCCGATCATGGGTCTTGAGAAGAAATCGCCTTTACTATAGCCCTATCTTCTTCGTGCCATAAAAACATGGCG
>SCTM01000107.1 GCA_004297485.1 Rhodospirillaceae bacterium | reverse complement strand
TGATCGGTCAGGGCGTCCGTGGCGCGGGCGGAAGGAGCTCCAAGGAGCGGGAGGAAAAACATAATCGGTGCCAATCCCAGGCCGAATGCCGACAGCCTTGAGATGACCATCCTGAATAGTCTGTGTTGATTCGTACGCATTGGGCACCCCTCCCGTGGCTCTCGATGCCGAATCTGCGGGAAAGGTATCAGTCGCTGCAATGCGCTTCGAGACAATTTTCAGGCGCCCAGAGACGGCCGAACGCGCGCCGCTAACGTTCGGCGGTGCCGCTCTCCCGTGTCAACGCCGCGCGGATTTCATGTTTCAGGACTTTGCCCGTGTCGTTCTTCGGCAAAGCCTCCCGGATGACCACCTGTTCAGGAACTTTGAACCTGGCCACGCCCTGTGCATCGAGGAAGTTACGCAGGCTCTGGATATCGGGTCCCCGCCGGTGCTTCGGCACGACCACCGCACAGGCGCGCTCACCAGTCCGGTCGTCCGGCATCCCGACAATGGCGACTTCGGCGATGTCCGGATGACCGATCAGAATATCTTCGATTTCCTTGGGCGAAATGTTTTCACCGTTTCGGATGATAATATCTTTCGCCCGGCCGGTAACGACAAGATAGCGGTCATCAACCCATCGCGCGAGATCGCCCGTGCGGAAGTAGCCCTCGGAATCGAAGCTGTCTGTTTCGTCTTCGGAATGCAGATAACCGACCAGCATCTGTGGTCCGCGGGCATGAATTTCGCCGTCGCCGGCCGCCGCGGCGAGGTGCCCAACCAGCTTGACCTCGGCGATGCCTGGACGTCCATCGGTGTTCGCGGCGTGCGCCAGATCATCGCGGCGCGGCGCGCCGACCGTCGTGACCGGCACTTCTGTAGAGCCATATACGCGCGTCACCGCCGCGCGATCAAAATGGGCCGACGCATCGCGGATCAGGGCGGGTGGAACAGATGCGCCGCCGCAGATAAAAACCTTCAGGCTATGAAGACGTGTGCCGGCCTGTCGCGCCGCCGCCACCATCTGCTCCAGGAAAGGTGTCGCGCCGGCCATGTGGGTACAGTGTTCGACATCCACCAGCGCGACGGCGTCATCCGCGTTCCAACGCTCCATGAGCGCGGCGGTCGTGCCAAGCAGTAGCGGGCATTCGAACACATATATGGAACCGCCGATGTGGCTGATTGGCGAGGGCACGAGAAACTTGTCGCCAGGCTCGATCAGCCAATGCTGTTGAATCTGCCGGATCAGCGCATGGATCGAATTATGGCTATGGAGCACGCCCTTGGGACGTCCCGTCGTGCCTGAGGTATAGAGCACCATGCGTACGGCGTCGGGATCGAGAGCGGGAAGCTCTTGCTCGATGGCGTGGCGTTTGATCAGCGACGTGTAAGGCGTGTGGTCACCGGCCTCCCCACGCAAGATGATCACCTCCGGCGGTGCCGCAAGCTGTGCGGTGACGCGACTCATCATTGCGCCGTAGTCATGCTGGCGAAGAGACGAAGGTACGAAAATCAGGCGGCTATCGACGTCTTTCAAAATGAAAAGCAGATCGCGGTCGCGCAACGAGGGCAGGATCGGGTTCACCACCATTCCAGCCAAGGTCGCCGCCAAATAGATGACGGCCGCCTCATGCCAATTGGGTAACATGAAGGAAACGACGCTGCCTGACGGCGCCCGCGCCAGCATCGCCTGCGCAAGCGCCGTGGCCTGTGCGTAGAGGGTTTTGGCGTCGAGACGATGATCGCCATCGACGACGAGTTCCCGGTCGGGCGTTTCCCGTGCGGCCCGCCGCAGGGCGTCTGCCAGTGTTTCGCGGACCCACAGGCCGCAGGCGTAGGCTTGCTCGGCGCGGGTATCGTCCCATCGTACCCAGCGCCCAGCAATCAGCTTTCGTGTGCCACTCCTCTCAGTCGGCATCGGTGGTGCTGCGACGTTAATCGGCATAGTCGGGATATAGGCGGGCAACCTTACGGAGCAGGGTAGGCCAGGCGAGATCGAGGGAAAATCGTTCAATGGCGGTTTCGTTCGCCTGCTCACCGACTTTGTCCAGCGCGGCCTGGGGCGCGGCGTGCAGGGCGGCGTTCATCGACAAGGTTCGAACCTGGATCGTGCATGCCGTTTCAAACCAATACATGCGGTAGAACGCGGATGCGATGCTCTCGCCGACTGTGAGGGTGCCGTGATTCCGCAGAAGCATATAATTGTGGTTGCCAAGATCAACCTGGAGCCGGGCCCGTTCATCGAGGCTGGTGGCGATACCCTCAAACTCATGGAACGCGAGGTCCTGGTAGAACAGCATGGCCGTCTGATTGAGCGGGAGTACGCCGGCCGCAGTGGACGAAACGGCGACGCCATCCTTTGAGTGCAGATGGATGACGCAGCCAACCTCGGGGCGCGCCTGATGGATCGCGCTATGGATCACGAAGCCCGCCGGGTTGACCTTATAATCGCACGGCTCCAGCATCCTGCCATCCATGTCGATCTTGATCAGGCTGGATGCCGTAACCTCTTCGAAGAGGATGCCGAAGGGGTTGATCAGGAATGCATCCTCGGGTCCGGGCAGTCGCGCCGAGATATGGTTGGCGAGAAGATCGTCCCACCCGAAATGGGCGACAAGACGGTAACAGGCCGCGAGGTCGCGACGGATCGCTGCCTCGACGGGATTGCGTTGGTTCTGCTGGCGCAGGGCCTGGGGCATGACAACACCTTCTGTTCTCGTGTCGTTCTGCTTTGAAGTTCGTTATGTGAGTCCGCAGCCGGTCATCGGGTGAACCTCGAATCTACGACCCGACCAATTTGACCGATCTTAGGCCTTTCGCCGGGTGATTGGCAGGCCAAGATGAACATTCTTGCTGGGCTCAGCGCGGCGCGAAGCCCTGGGTCAGGACATCGACCATGTGTCGCGCAACCTCCTTCGCGCTCTGCTTTCCACCCGCTTCATGCCATCGCGCGGGCCAATTCAACGCGCCGGCCAGGGTGAAGGCCAGGAGTTTCGCATCGGTGCATGCAATCGAACCATCGGCAATGCCCTCTTCGATCAGTTCTCGCATCGCCTTATCGATCTTCCGCTTAAGGCTGCGGAACCGTCGGCGGCTATCGGGAGAGAGCGTTTCGTCTCCGGTACGGATCACGCAACGGCCGAAATCGTCCATGTTGATCTCGGCATAGCGCTGCAAAAAGCTGCGCAAACGGTCGATACCGGTGCCGGGCTGCTTTCGGGCGGTTTCCGCAGCCTCTTGCAGTTGCTCAAGTCCGAATGAGACGCATTCGAGCAGTACCTGATCCTTGTTGCCCAAATAGTGGTAGATGGTCGGCTTCGATATATCGAGACTCGCGGCGACGTCCTCCAACGACGTGGCGTGAAATCCTCGTTCGTTGAACATTTGGGTGGCGGCACGCAGCACGGCCTGGCGCTTGGCCTCGCGGTCGTCGAGCCTTTGTTTTTGCGAGCGAAATGGGGAGTCGAGGGTGTTCACGGCCGTTTTTCGGGGTTGCCGGAAATAAGGTTTCGATGCATAGAAACCTTATAGCATAAAATATACTCATGAGTATATAATAGTCTCACAGGTTTTATTGCCCCCTTTGTGTGCTCGCTCTCAAATTGAGGAGACATCCTATGGCCGATCCCGTCGTCATCGCCAGCTATGCCCGCACCCCCATCGGTGGTTTCCAGGGTGCGCTGTCCGCCCTGAAATCCACCGAGCTAGGCGCCAGCGCCGTGAAGGCCGCTGTGGAACGCGCCGGAGTCAAAGCCGATAAGATCGATCGGATCTATATGGGCTGCGTCCTGCCGGCCGGTCTCGGCCAGGCGCCCGCGCGCCAGGCGGCGCTGGGTGCGGGACTGCCGACCTCTGTTGAAGCCACGACCGTCAATAAGATGTGCGGCTCGGGCATGCAGGCGGCGATCATGGCGCACGAAGCGTTGCTCGCGGGTAGTGTCGATGTGGTCATTGCCGGCGGCATGGAAAGTATGACGAACGCGCCCTACGCGCTGCCCAAGCACAGATCTGGTGCGCGCCTCGGCCATGACCGGATTATTGATACGATGATGATGGACGGACTGGAGGACGCCTATACGCCTGGCAAGGCCATGGGCGTCTTCGCCGAGGACGCAGTACGCATCTATCAATTCACGCGCGAGCAACAGGATGAATATGCGCTGCAGTCATTGGGCCGTGCGAATGCCGCGATCAAAAGCGGCGAGTTCAGGAAAGAGATCGTTCCGGTCTCTGTTCCAGGGCGCAAAGGCGACGTGCTCGTGGATACCGACGAGCAGCCGGGAAAGGCGAAGCCCGAAAACATCCCGAACCTCAAGCCTGCTTTTGTAAAGGACGGCACGATCACAGCCGCCAATGCTTCATCTATCTCGGATGGTGCGGCCGCGCTGGTCATGACTCGGCGAAGCGTTGCCGAAAAACTCGGTCTGCCCATTGTCGCGACCGTGGTCGCACAGGCCGCCCATGCGCACGAGCCGGGATTGTTCACGACCGCGCCCGTGCCCGCGATCAAGAAAGTCCTCGCCAAGGCCGGTTGGAGCGTGGGCGATGTTGATCTTTTCGAGGTCAACGAGGCTTTTGCGGTCGTCGCCATGATTGCGGCGAGGGATCTCAATATTCCGATGGAAAAGCTCAATGTGAATGGTGGGGCGACGGCGCTCGGTCATCCCATCGGCGCGAGCGGCGCACGCATCGTCGCGACCTTGCTTGGGGCATTGGAGAATCGCGGTCTCAAGCGCGGTGTTGCCAGCCTCTGCATCGGCGGTGGCGAGGCCACGGCAATGGCCATCGAACTTAATTAGTTGTTTCTGGAAAGGGTACTCGTATGGAAATAAAGGGGGTCGGTGCCATTGTCACCGGCGGCGCGTCTGGACTCGGCGGTGCTACCGCCGCGCACCTGGCAAAGCTGGGCGCCAAGGTCACGATTTTCGATCTGAATGCCGACATGGGCCGTGCCCACGCAAAGGCAATCGGCGGAAATTTCATTGCTGTCGATGTAACGGACGAAGCCGCGGTCGAAGCGGCGATCGCGGAAGCGGAGACCGCGAACGGCAAGGGTCGCATTCTCGTCAATTGTGCGGGTATCGCCCCCGGGGCCAAGGTGATCGGCCGCGACGGCCGCGCGATGCCGCTGAAGGACTTCACAAAGGGGATATCGATCAATCTCATCGGTAGTTTCAACGTGTTGGCGCAGTTCGCGGCGCGCCTCCATGATGCCCCGCCGCTGGGCGAGGAACGCGGCATCATCATCAACACCGCCAGCATCGCGGCCTTCGAGGGGCAGATCGGCCAAGCGACCTATGCGGCATCGAAGGGCGGTATCGTCGGCATGATGCTGCCCATCGCTCGGGAATTCGCCCGTTACGGTATTCGCGTTGTTACGATTGCGCCCGGCCTGTTCTGGACCCCGATGATGGAATCCTTGCCTAAGGAGGTTCAAGCCGCCCTCGGAGGCCAGGCTCCGTTCCCGAACCGCCTCGGAAAGCCCGAGGAATACGCTCGGCTCGTCGCGAGCATCGTCGACAATCCGATGCTCAACGGCGAAGTCATTCGCCTCGATGGCGCACTCAGGATGATGCCCAAATGACATTACGGACACGATTTACCGATCTCGTCGGAATCGAGCACCCGATCGTGCAAGGCGGCATGATGTGGGTAGGCCGCGCGGAACTCGCAAGTGCGGTTTCCAATGCAGGAGGTCTCGGCATTCTGACGGCGCTCACGCAGCCCACGCCGGACGCGCTTCGGCGTGAAATCGATCGGTGCCGCGCGATGACCGACAAGCCCTTCGGCGTCAATCTCACGATTCTGCCGTCGGTCAGTCCGCCGCCCTATGCCGAATACCGCAAGGCGATTATCGACAGCGGCATCAAAATCGTTGAGACGGCTGGTCATAAGCCGCAGGAGCATGTCGACGAGTTCAAGGCGCACGGCATTATCGTCGTACATAAGTGCACGGCGGTTCGTCATGCCCTATCCGCTGAGCGAATGGGTGTCGACGCAATCTCGATCGATGGGTTCGAATGCGCTGGTCATCCCGGCGAGGATGACATTCCCGGTCTGATCCTGATTCCGGCTGCTGCCGACAAGCTTCGCATTCCAATGATCGCCAGCGGCGGCTTCGGCGATGGACGCGGGCTTGTGGCGGCGTTGGCGTTGGGCGCCGAGGGCATCAACATGGGAACCCGCTTTTGCGCCACGGTCGAGGCGCCGATCCACGACAACGTGAAGCAGCTTATTGTTGCCAACGACGAGCGTGCGACGCGGCTCATCTTCCGCAGTCTAAAAAATACCGCGCGGGTGGCCGCGAGTTCCGTGTCCGACAAGGTCGTGGAGATTCTGGCAAAACCAGGCGCGGTGTTTGAAGACGTTCGCCCTCTCGTGTCGGGTGCGAAGGGTCGCGAGGCACTTGAGACGGGTGATCTGGACGCCGGCATCATCTGGGCCGGTCAGGTTCAGGGCCTGATCCACGATGTGCCGACGTGTCGAGAGTTGATTGACCGGATCATCCGCGACGCGGAGACGATTCTCAATGGCCGTCTCGCCTCGCTCAAGCGGGCTTGAGCGTCAGGAGCAGTGCATTATTCATCCGGCGCGATGGTTACCTTCAGGCCGTCCAGATTTTCGCTGAAAGGGATTTGGCACGACAGGCGAGATGTGCCCTGCCGATGATCGGACAGGTGCAAAAGCTCGTCCTCTGGCGAACTCATCGGCGGCAGTTTTTCCACAAAGGCCTGGTCCACATAGACGTGGCAGGTCGCACAGTTGAGACTTCCGCCGCAAAGCGCCAGAAGCTCGTCTATGCCGTGCTGACGAATTACTTCCATGACCGTCAGGCCCGGTTTGCTGTCGATAGCGGTCTGGCTACCGTCTCTGGTGGTGACGAATAATTTCGGCATCTTGCCTAGTTGCTCCTATGGAACGCGAAAGCCGATTGTGGCCGACACATATACTGAGATGGTGTCAAGGATCATCGTTGCTGACTGGTCTGTCCAGGACTTATAAGATGTCTAGGGGTGCAAGAGGCAATCGTCCAGAGGCAAGATTCAGCTCCAAGGCGCCCGGCTCCGCGGGCCTTTGAGACCATGTTTGCCGGAAATTGAAATGCGACTTGATCAGGGCCGCTAACCGTCGCGCGATCG
Organism: Rhodospirillaceae bacterium; assembly: GCA_004297485.1. Classification (GTDB taxonomy): domain Bacteria; phylum Pseudomonadota; class Alphaproteobacteria; order Rhodospirillales; family Rhodospirillaceae; genus SCTM01. Next base: position 6,197 of record SCTM01000107.1, on the reverse strand, counting down.
GCCCTTTCCATTTGCGCAATGTGAGACTCCACGGCTATTGAGGCCAGGTGATTTGTCGTGTGCCATCAAGCTTTTGCTTGTCTTTGGGCGCGATTATACGAGAACATGGGCGAGGCCGTGGAAGACATAGGCTAGAGAAACGGTCCTGTGCCTGATTCCTTATTGAATAAGCATCAAGACGGCTAAGGGCCAAAATCGAGTCACGCAACCGGCCTTCAGCCCGCCCATCTGTCGCAAGCCCCGTCTGTCATAAGCAACGAATCCAAGGATGGTCGCATGACCCCGTCTTCTAATCAAAAACCAGTTGTTATCGTAACCGGGGCGAGCGCTGGAATTGGCGACGCTATCGTCCGCCGGTTTGCCAAGGGCGGGTTCCGGATCGTCGCGGTTGCAAGAAGGCAGGACCGGCTCGATCAGCTCGTGCGCGAATTGGCAGGTGTGACGGAGGTTGTTGCGCTGGCTGTCGACGTGACCGCCAAGGATGCCCCAGAACGCGCGGTTGACGCCGCGATGAAAGCCTTTGGACGTCTTGACTGTCTGATCAATAACGCCGGGCCTGCCTCGTGGGCGCCCATCCACCAGACAGATGATGCTTCGCTCGATGCGGTGATCGACGTCAGCCTGAAGGCTGCGTTCCGTTTCTCGCGGGCGGTACTTCGCGTCATGGGTCCGGGTTCTTCGATCATCACGGTGGGTTCTGTTTACGGCGTCGTCGGCGGTTTGCTCGGGGGCATCTATTGCGCCGTGAAGGCAGGACTGACTGGCCTGACGCAAGCGCTTGCCGTGGATTATGGCGCGAAAGGCATCCGCTCCAACGTCGTAGCCCCCGGTGTCATCAAGACCGCCATGACCAAGGATTTCTGGGATACGCCGGGGTTCCAACGCACGAACCAGGAGATGACACCCTTCAATCGCGAAGGGACCGTGGAGGACGTGGCCAACGTTTGCTACTTTCTGGCGTCGGAGGAAGGAAGCTACATCAACGGCCAGACGATCGCCTTGGACGGAGGATGGTCGACGACGAAATTCCTCAGCCTTGATGCGTTGCTCGCCGAACGTGTGAAGCAGGCGGCTTCCACGTAGGTGTCTCGCATATCATCACGTTAGGCGGGTCGACTCTGATGGAATTCGATTGGGACGCTGAGCAGCAGGGCTTCCGCGCGAAGCTTCGTGCTTTCATTGCGGAAAACCTGCCCGCCGACTGGGAGAATCTGGCGCACGGCCCAGGGACAAGCGAGCAAAGTATATTCTCCAAGAAATTCTGTGGTGAGCTTGCAAAGGCGGGACTCTTGGTGCCGCATTGGCCCAAACGCTGGGGCGGAAGCGATGCCGACGCGTGGTCGCAATTCATTTTGGCTGAGGAAATGTGGGCGGTTGGCGAGCCGCGCGGCGGCCAGTATATGAACGTGAACTGGATCGGTCCCACGTTGATGCGCTTTGGGTCGGAAGAACAGCAGCAGCGTTACATTCCGCCTATGGCGCGCGGTGAAACGATTTGGTGCCAGGGATTCTCAGAGCCGGAGTCCGGCTCCGATCTCGCCTCGCTCCGTACCCGAGCCGAGAAGGACGGGAACATATATCGCATCAACGGCCGCAAGATCTGGACGTCCTATGCCGGCCATGCGGATACATGTTTCTTGCTGGCGAGAACGGCCCCCGGGCGCGGCGGCATGTCCATTCTCCTTCTTCCAATGAACACGCCGGGCATCACCGTCCGCGAGATTCCGAGCCTGATCGGCCGGGGCGATATCCATGAAGTGCTTTTTGAAGACGTGGAAGTGCCGGTGAGCGCCTTGTTCGGTACCGAAGGTCAGGCCTGGGAAATCGCGCGAAGCGTCCTGGCGCTTGAACGCGCCGGCATCCCTCGCTTTGCGCTTGCGGGAAGGATGCTGCACCGTGCCGTCACGGAACTCAAAAAGGCGGGGCGCTTCGGCAATGGGGCGATCGGTCAGGCGGCGAGGGCCTATGCTGCGTGCGAGGCAGCCCGTTTGTATTCTTGTCAGATTATCGATCAGCGCAAGCGCGGGCTTCCCCCCGGACCTGACGGTTCGGTCGCACGCTTCGCGACTGTAACGGCTGAAAGGCTCGCGACTGAATTTATCGTCGAGCACCTTCCAGAGGCGCTGGCGGGCGGTGACGTCATGCTGCTGTCGCATCACCAGCGTGCCATTGTTGCGGGGATCTCCTCGGGTGCCGCTGAAATTCAGCTCAACCTCATCGCGACTGAGTTCCTGAGACTTCCGCGGGAGCCACGCTGATGGATTTCACCCTCAACGCCGATCAAGCCACGTTGGCGACCGCCATCGACAGTCTTGCGGCCCGGTTCGAGACTGTGCCGACCAATTACGATGGCTTCACGCTCTTTGGCCGGGATCTGGAGCAAGAGCTCGAGAACGGCGAATTTTTCGACATCGCTCTTGTTCCGGAGCTTGGCCCTCTCTCGGCGGCGTTGGCGGTCGAGCGGCTTTCCCGCCTGCCGTACACGGCGGAATTTGCACTGTCGATGCTGTTTCGGCCTCACCTTTCCGGTGAGTGGCCAAGGCCGATCGCTATCGTCGAGAACGGGAGACCCGGCCGCTTTGTCGCGACCGCAAAAACGATCCTCGTCATTGACGGCGAGAACGTCGGTATCACGCAGCCTTCGCCGGACGAGATCGAGCCTGTCGAGTCGATCTTCGCTTATCCTATGGGCAGGCTGAAGACAGGTGTGACGATAACACCGCTGCCCGCATCCGAAGCAGCGATTGTGCGCAAGTGGATTCGGGTCGCCCTCGCAGCCGAGGCCTCCGGCCTGCTTCATACTGCGATCGCCATGACGGTCGAATACCTTACCGTGCGCCACCAATTTGGCAGACCGCTCGGCACCTTCCAGGCCCTCCAGCATCGACTGGCCGAATGCACGGTGCTCGCGGGCGGCGTGCGGTGGCTCGCGCTCAGGGCGGCATGGACCGCTGATGACGGTGATGCCGCGTTGGCGGCCTTGCATGCGCAGGAAAGTGCAACGCGCGTCATCTACGACGTCCATCAGATGCATGGTGGGATCGGTGTCACCCTCGAATATCCGCTGCACCTGTGGACCTATCGGCTGAAGGCCCTCATTTCGGAGCTGGGCGGCCGAGGTGGACAGGCGAGCGCGGTCGCCCAGCACTGCTTTGGGTCGGCGTCGTCCTATTGATGGGCCTGCGATCTGATGGATCATTAGAAAACCCACGCGGAGATGCCGATGTCTCTTGTCATTCGCCAAGACCGTGACGGCTGTGCGACGCTCACGCTCAATCGCCCGGATAAGTTGAACGCATTGAATGTGCAGCTGTTCGAGGAATTGCATGCGCACGTTGACGCGCTTGCCGGCGAGCACGATTCCATCGGCGCCGTTGTGTTGCGCGGTGCGGGAAAGTGTTTCTCTGCGGGCCATGATCTGGCTGACATTGCCGGCGAAGGTGGTCCCATGAACGAAAGTGAAACAATCAGGCACCTATCCGAACTGCCGCAGGTCGTCATCGCGGCGGTGCATGGTCATTGCTATACTGGTGCGCTGGAACTCGCGCTTGGCGCTGATCTGATCGTCGCCGCCGACTCCGCCAAATTCGCAGATACCCATGCGCGCTGGGCGGTGACGCCGATCTGGGGTATGAGCCAACGATTGCCACGACGCGTTGGATTGTCGAAAGCGCGGGAGATGAGTTTCACGGGGCGCACCTACGGCGCGGCCGAAGCGGAGGCCATGCATCTCGTGAATTTCCGTACCTCCGACGAACTGTTTGACGCCGAGGTGCAAAAGCTCACGAGGGAAATCCTGGCGAACTCCTGGTTCACGCACGCCGCCAATAAGCGGCTATTGCGCGAGACCGATGGGATGTCGATCGCCGACGGTCTCCGTCATGAGGTCGAACATACGGCCGGTACCGGCCCCGATATGCAGCGCCGTATCGCCGCCTTCCTAAAGAAGGCGTAGGAACAGCTTCTGTCGGTCTTGTGCGCCGCAGCAGTCGAAAAGTTTCGGTCTTTGCGGGCGCGTTTGTTGAAGCGATATGTTGTAATGGTCGGAGGTGTTGGGAAGGGGCTTGTTCTCCAGGTGCGCTGGGGTAATAGCCTGGATGCGACAGGAGCGTAGCCTCAAGCTGCCAAAAAGGGACTTCAGATTGGCCAAGCGCCGCCGTTCTTTGGCATAACGCCGTTGCGCGTGGCCGGTTGGTTTCGCAATCGGCTCCGATGCATATATATTGAACCGCTGCACGGCGCCCGAACCGCGGCGCCCATGGTCGGCTGGCGCGCGATTTTGATGCCGTGGCGCTGGATATCATCGCAACGGAAATCGGCCTTGCCGGAGCGATCACCACCGTCGCGTTGGTCCTCATGCAAGGCAAGTTTTGCGACCGCATTGCGGTCGATGTCATTCGGTAGTGAAGGAAGGGTTCTTATGTCCGCAATTGATCCAAAGCAGAGTTCGGTTCAGCTCGATACCAGCGACGTTGATCCGCGAGTTGGGCAACCTGTTGTTTTCGCGGAACTCTGGGACCCCTGCAACGCGACGGATATTCGCCGTTGGGTCCAGGGCATGGACTATCCCAATCCGATCCATTGGAACGAGGAATTCGCGCGTGCGTCGAAGTTCGGCGGGATCATCGCGCCGCAATCGTTCGTCATAAACATGGACTACGGCCACGGTGCGCCCCCGTCCTGCGTCGGCAAGATTCCCGGCAGCCATTTGATCTTCGGCGGTGAGGAGTGGTGGTTCTACGGCACGCCCGTCCGTCCAGGTGACAAACTCCTTCAGGAGCGCCGTTTCGACGGCTACAAGATCGCCGATACAAAATTCGCTGGCCCGACGATGTTCTCGCGCGGCGATACCATCCATCGCAACCAACACGGATCGCTCGTTGCCAAGGAGCAGGCGACCGCCATCCGCTATCTCAGAGATGAGGCGCTCAAGCGCGGTATGTACAAGACCGACCAGAGCGGACCCCGCCAATGGTCGGAGGAAGAGCTGCAAGAGATTGCCAAAATCCGCCACGCCTGGATTCTGTCCAACCGCAATGGTGTTTCGCCGCGCTACGCGGCGGTAAAGGTCGGTGACAAGTTGCCGCGGCGCGTTGTCGGACCGCACACGCAGGTCACCTTCGCCCTTGAGTGCCGCTCGTTCCGCCAGAATGTCTGGGGTACTTGGGCATTTAAGATCCCTGCCGGCATCAAAGACCCGTGGACCACACAGGATTCGGGTTTCCTCGGCGGGATGACCTACGACGAGGAAGGTTGCAAGATCGATCCCCGCATGCGCGACGGCCTCTTTTACGGCCCGTCGAGCGGCCACATCAATCGGGACCGGGCCGGCAAGATCGGCATGTACCGGGCCTATGGCTATGGCGCGACCATGGGGGCTTGGTTCCATGACTATATGGCCTACTGGGCCGGCCATGACGGCTACGTCTGGCACTCTAAGTCGCAATTCCGTGGCCCGGCCTTCGAGGGCGATGCCACCTATATCGATGGCGAGGTGGTCGAGAAGCTGGACCGCTCCCCCTACGGCAGGCCGGTTGTCGTCCTAAAGGTGCGCATGACCAATCAGGATGGCGCCGTGCTGGTTGACGGGACGGCGGAGGTTGAGCTGCCCTACTAGCTCGCACGCGACGTCGATCGAGAAGGGATGGGCATCATAATGACCGATGCAAGCGCACCAGCATCGAACGCGGTTTCGATTGTGCATGGTGCTCCGCTCAGCACCGAGCCAGGGCTTGGCACCCTAACGATTCCCGGGTACTTGCGCGAGGTCACCACCCGCTTTGCCAAGAACGAGGCGCTCGTTCGGCGTACGGCCGATGGCGCTGAGCGCTGGACCTATGCGGATTTATGGGAACGCTCGGTCGAAGTGGCCCGTGCTCTTGTTGCCAGCGGCGTCGGCAAGGACAGCCGCGTCGGCGTCCTGATGACGAACCGGCCGGAGTTCCTGTCCGCCATGTTCGGCACTGCGCTTGCCGGCGGCGTGGCGGTTATCCTCAGTACATTCTCGACGGCGCCTGAACTGGAACAGTTATTACGAGTCTCCGGCGTCTCGGTTCTGCTGTTCGAACGACACGTTGTCACGAAGGATTTCGCTGCGGTGTTGGGCGAGTTGGAACCCGCCATTCAAACCTGCAGGCCCGGCGGGTTGGTATCGCTAAAGCTGCCGTTTCTGCGCCGCCTCGTTGCACTGGACAGAC
>SCTM01000010.1 GCA_004297485.1 Rhodospirillaceae bacterium | reverse complement strand
AACGACAGAAACCAGGCGGGTCCATTGGCGAAGAAGAACAGCTCGAACTGATGACAGCGGCCGGTCGCGCGATGCCCCGTGATATGAGTGCTTCCCAAATTTGAGAAAAACGCGCCGGCCGAATAGCTATCCATGATCTTGGAGGATTCCGCGACGATGGCGGCTTTGCCTTTTGTTGAAATCCCCGTGTGTATCCACTCCGCGTCCTCAGCCCATGTCTCGCTCCACATGGCCGCATCCTTGCTCATAACGCCGGAGCAATACTGATCGCAGAGCTCTCGGATGGCGATACGGTCTTCCACCGGACCCGTGAAATTCACCTTGTTCTCCTCCTGCCCGCTTGGCCCTTCCCGTCTCCGCTATACCCTCTATGTGCGGTAACACCTTGTCGAGGCATTCGACAGTCAATAGCGCAAACAGGCAGCGACTGCCAGATATCCTCCGTTACAAATCGCACGCTTTGGCCGGCATATGGCCGTTTACGCGCGTGAGGACGTGGTGAATGCTTTTCCTGTAACGGCGGTGGCAGGTGCCATGCGAGCGATGTGGTATGCGGTCGTATCGTTGTGTTTAGAGAGATCTCCACATATAAGAAATCACCGCGCTTAATCCACGGGGTTGCCACCGGCGGCTCAAGCATTGAGTCCTGATCTGCTTTACGAGGAGCAAACATGCCGAATAACACGCCGCGCCAAGGCGCCGTCGAGTCGGAGTCCGCGTTCGATATGCAGGCACGAGAGGCCTATATCACCGGCTTGCCACCGCGCATCAAACCTCTTCAACAGAATGAACTCGGCAAAGACGCCATCGATGCCGTGAACAATATACGGAAAGTCATCTCTCTGCCTCCGACAGACACGGTCGAGGAGTACACGGCGACCATGTTGCGGCATCCCGCGCTGTACCAGCGTCACACCGAACTGGCGATTCAGCTTTTCAGCGGTGCGCTTTCGGCGCGCGATCGCGAACTTGCTGTTTTGCGCATCGGATGGCTTAGCAAAGCGCCGTATGAATGGGGTGAGCACGTCAAGGCCGGAAAGCGTATGGCCGGGCTGACGTCGGAGGAAATTGATCGCGCCAAACAGGGCTCCACGGCGCCCGGTTGGGATGAGCATGAGCGTGCGATTATCCGAGCTGTAGAAGAACTGATCGCAGATGCGATGATTTCCGATGAAACCTGGGCTGTTCTCTCGCGAAGACTGGATGAGAAACAGTTGATCGAGTTGCCGCTGCTGGTCGGGCAATATCAGGGGGTCGCATATCTCCAGAACGCGCTGCGGCTCCGGCTGATGCCGGACAACCCCGGCTTGTCGGCGCGTTGAGGCGGATTAGCTCCCCCGCTACCGGGCAGGGAGGGCCGTCAGAGGTTTATTCTCGCCGATACGAATGGAACACGCGGAAACGCCCGCCATCCCAAAGGATGGCGGGCGTTTGTTCGCTCAGGCCCCAACGCAATTGGGGGGAATGACGGAATGCGACGTTCCCCGGGTCTAGCCCAAGACTTTCTCGATGGCGCCAACCAGAGCGGGGTCATCGGGCGGCGTCGACGGGGCGAAGCGCGCCACGACGTCACCTTTACGGTCGACAAGAAACTTCTCAAAGTTCCATAGAATTTCGTCATCGCGCCCGGTCTTCATTCCGTAGGACTCCAGGCGCGCCTTCATGCCGGCCACGTCGCCCTGTGCTTTGGGTTGCGCGGTGGTGAGCGCTTTATAAAGCGGGTGCTGGCCCTCACCCTTCACCACGATCTTTTCAAACATCGGGAACGTCACATTGTACTTTGTCGTGCAGAAATCCTTGATCTCCGCATTTGTACCAGGCTCTTGCGCGCCGAACTCGTTGGCGGGAAAGCCCAGTACGGCCAGGCCGCGCCCGGCATATTTCTCGTGAAGTTTCTCAAGACCTTCATATTGCGGCGTCAACCCGCATTTTGACGCGACGTTGACGATCAACATGGCTTTGCCCTTGAAAGCATCGAGCTTTGTCGCCGCGCCATCGATCCGTTTTGTGGAAATTTCGTAGATTGAGGGCATATCACTCTCCTTGGTTGGCTGCCTCGACCGAGATCATAACGTTCCTGGGTTGTGTCCGCACCTTGAGATCGTGTGCGTCCTTGGCCTTCTGCACAAGGTTTAGGTGACGTGTCTGGTTCAGGCAAGCCCCGGCAAGGAGCCCCATGAACCCGTGTCCTAATGCACTCCGCGTGTCGGAAGTTCGAACACCCACAGCGTGGTAGCCGGGTTGGAATCCTTGAACTCCGGCGTAAACGGCGCCCAGACGAAGTTCAACATGGCCGGGCCCGTGGTCACGGCCACATATTGTTTGCCGTTTGCCTTGAAGGTGATCGGATACGAATCCGGGACTCCGTCAAGGCGCGTTGACCACAGCGTCTCGCCCGTCGCGCTATCGTGTGCACGAAACATGCGGTCACGGCTGCCTTCAAAAACAAGTCCACCGCCCGTTGCCAATATCGCGCTGGACTGCTGAGCGCGCTGCCGGTTTACCCACCGTATTTTTCTTGAAACGAGGTCCAGGGCGGCGAGGCGGCCAAAGTTGCCGTCACCATCCGGCCGCGCGGTCGTGAAATAACCACTGTCTCTCGCGGCACTCGGATCCCAGATGTATTGCATACATGATTCGATCATCGGTACGTAGATCGTGTGACTCACAGGATCGTAAGCCGTGGACGGCCAGTTCCGTCCGCCGGCCGAGGTGGGGCAAACCGTCTGCGGGACGTGGGCGACCGGCCACTTCTCGGGAAAAACATCTTTCTCACCGGTCTTCGGATCGATCGACTTAACAAGATTTTGAATTCCAAAGTCGTAGGAGAACAGATACCTGCCGGTCTTCGCATCCAGCGCATCAAGGATGCCCATCTTACCGATGGTCGCGACCGCGATCTGTGAACCGTTCCCGCCGACCGGCAGCTTGATCAGCGATCGTTCGAATGCCCAGTCCAGATCCCACACGTCGCGCGTGAAGTGCTGGTAGTGCCAAACGAGCTTGCCCGTATCCGGGTCGAGCGCGAGGGTGGTGTCGGTATAAAGGGCGGCATTTTTCGGGCCTGGTTCATGGCGCGGGGTCAGCAGCGCTGCCGAGTAATAGGTCTGCCCGGTACCGACGTAGACCAGCCCGGTATTGGCATCGTAGCTTCCCGACATCCATACCGACGCTCCGAAACGCTCTTCAAGGGGAACGCCGTTCCAGCTATCACCACCAGGCGCGCCTGGGCGGGCAACCGTGTTGAAGCGCCAAAGCTCCTCGCCGGTATTTGCATCGAGGGCCACGACAAAGCACCCACCGACCACACGTAGACTGGCGCATCCGGCGACACCCTGAATCACCTTGCCGTGGACGATCACCGGCCCGTTGGTGAGCTGGACCTTGTAGTCCGAGGCGATCTGATGATCCCACAGCAACTTTCCGGTCCTTGCATCCAAGGCGATCACATGACCGTCGATCGTCGGTACAAATAACGTCGTGCCGTAAAGCGCAAGGTTCCGTGGGTGCGTGACGGCGACGAAGCCCTGGCCCGACGGGCGCACGTATTCCCAAATGAGGTCGCCGGTGGATGCCTCCAGCGCTTGGACGGTGCCGGTGCTATTGATGAATAAGATGCCCTGATAAACCAGGGGCTCGATCTCATTCGTGCCCGGCTTCAGACTCCACGACCAGGCTACCTTGAGCTGGTTGACGTTGGTTGTGTTGACGTCGCTGAGCGGACTGTAACCGAGCTGTTCATAACTTCTGCGCCAGATCGGCCAGTCGCCATCGGAAGGCTGCGCGAGGACCTCATCGTCAATAGGCTTAAGCGATTCCGCCAGTGCCGCGCGATGTGCCATGGCCGCACGAAAGACGGCATCCCGGTTCTCAGCAGGCGGCGGGGGATTGTGCGGGTCATCGGCGGGCAGCGGCGCACGTGCTTGATGCGAGGTGACTTCCACCGGCAGGCCGGCGGCGCGTTGAATATAGCTTGTCAGTTTCTGGTAGGTTTCCGTGCTGAGGGAGCCCGGCGCTCCCGGCGGCATCTTCAGCGTAACAAAGTCCAGCAGATCCTTGCCGCGATTTAGCCACCGCGCCTTGAATTGCTCACCGATCAAAGCCGGGCCGAACTGACCGCCCCAGAGGTCATCGCGATGGCAGGCGGCACAGTTCGTCTTGTACTCGCCGGGCACACCAGGAACGTCCGCCCGCGCGCCGGAAGTGACGGCAGCAAAACATACGAGGATAAAAAATCCGGCCTTCAAGTGCGAAACCGCCGTTCTACCGACTATTCCAGTCGCTGCTTTCAATGTCCCCTCCGCTCGCCGCACTCAGGTCCGGCGTTCTTGAACCCGCGTGTCCTGATGAAGATGCGCCGACGGCTGCTGATTACACCTCGACGGACTGTCCTCCTTGCCACCGGCGCAGCACGAGGTAGCGGCCATGCAGCCCGCCACGGTCATGATGGCCGAATCCGAGCAGCGTTCCCTCGTAGCCTTCGGCGGCGGGCAGCCACTTCACGTGTTCGAGGCCATTCTTGACCCCCTCTCGCGTGCGTTCGGGTGCGCGGGCCAAACCTTCGGCGACAAGGCGGCCGAGATCATAGCCTGCGGCCGCGATAAAGCTATGGGCTGGCGCCATGTTCGTGCGCTGACACAGCGCCGCGAGGGTCTTGTTGCCGTCGGAGAGCATGTCGATATACACCCAGCCGTCTATGATCTGCGCGAACGCGGGGATATAGCCGCGGAGTCCGGCGGTGTTCATGGCGCGTGGGCCGTCCCAGGCGCGGGCTTTCAGGGCTCGCACCACTGCCGGCGCCGAGAGGCCAAGGCCTAGATAAATGAGAGCGTCCATACCGGCATCGAGTAACTGATTGATCTCGGCCGTGGCATCCTCGACGAGCGGCGACACGGAGGTCGTCGCGGCGATGCGGAGGCCAACGACATCGGCCTCTGCCTGCAAAAAATGCAGATGCCGGCGGCCGATGGGGGACCGGTCGTACACGACACCGACTCGCTGGCCGCCGTGTACGGCCATGTGGCGGGCGAGCACGATTGACTCGTCTTCGTGCGAGCCGACCTGCAGGTGGAACATATACGCGCTGCGGGCGGTTTCCGCGCCGGCCCAGTTGATCGTTGGCACGCGATGACGCTCCGCCAGCGGCGTGGCAACGAGCGCGTTGTCCCCAATCGCCGGCCCGACGATGACCAACACATCCTCGTCGACGAGCTTCTCATACGCTCGTTCCACAGCGGCGGCCGTCCCGGACGGGAGGCCAAGCCCCCAAGCATGGACGAATTCGACCTCGCGATCGATGCGTCCGTTGCCCACGAGTTCGTCGGTGGCAAGCCGGAGCCAGCGCTCGACGTCCGATGGTCCCGGCGGGCCCTCGGACATATCGTTCAGTATCCCGACCCGCATTGGCGCTGCCATCGTATTCCCCTCCTCGGTCCGTCCGGCCTCCTTATTCAAGGTCGAACCTCTCCTAACTTCCGAAGACCCTAGCGCGGATCACTTCCGGCCGCACCAACTTGGACCTGACTGTAAGCGACGTTGTCCACATATGCCAACGCGGCCCGGAGGGCCCGGTCACGGGGCGGCTTATCTCGACGTCCGAACGATATTGGCCGCACAGCGTATTTCAATCGGGGCAGATAACTCGGCCGCTCTATCCGGCCCGATCGTTTGAGAATACGCTGTGAGTTGGAGGTGCTGCACCTGTGGTGCAACTGTAAAGATTGGGTGGATCGCTGCTCAGGGGGGGATACATGCAACATACTGTTGATTACGCCTTTCTTCATGGTGGTGGACAAGGCGGCTGGATTTGGAACGAGGTCATAGCAGCCCTGCGCCAACAGACGGGCGGCCAGGTCGGTCGAACCATCGCTCTCGACATTCCGGGATGCGGCGAGAAGCAGGGCAGGGATATCACGAATGTCGACGCCGATGACGTGGCGGATGAACTCCTATCTGATCTTGCAAACGCGAACGTGAAGGACGTCATTCTGGTCGGCCATTCGATGGCCGGCACCATTTTGCCGCGCCTCGTTGAAAAGAAGCCCGATCTTTTTCGTCGTGTCGTCTACACGTCGTGTTGCGCACCGCTACAGGGGCAGAGCATCTTGAAAATGATGGGGTCCGGCGAACACGGCGATAACAGTGACGAGGTGGGCTGGCCCCGTGGTACGTCGGCGGACGATTGGCGGCAACGGAATCGGATCATGTTCTGCAATGACATGAACGAGTCCGAGACATCGGAATTTCTGGCGAAACTCGGCCGTGATGCCTGGCCGGACAGCGTGATGGGTGCTTCAGACTGGCGGTACAACCATCTTGGCGCGACGCCATCGACCTACGTCATCTGCCTGAAGGATGGTGTGCTGCCGGTGCCATGGCAGGAAATATTTGCATCGCGCTTCAAGGCTAGGCGACTGGTTCGGATTGATGCAGGACACCAAGTCATGAACACGCGCCCTCATGCTCTTGCGGAAATTCTGTGGCATGAGGCGGCATCCGCGTAACGCCAGCTCGTTGGGTTACTGCTGAAGGCGCCGCGGCTTGATACAACAGTCCGGCGTATCAGGCCGTTCCCCTGCCAAAATCGGTTTCGCCGCGCCGTGAATCGTAGCGCTACTGGCAGACATAGGTCGGGTCGCCCAGGACGCCGACTATGGGGGACGAGCAGCGGAGAGTTCCCGGACCGGGGGCGGCGCCCCCCTCATGGCGTTTGGCTGCGTATGCTTGCGCAAATTTTCCAAACAACTCGTACGAAGGCGATATAGCCGGCGATCCGGGTTCCTTTATCAGAACGCGGCCGCGATCCGCGAGGACGGTGCAATTCAATCTATTTTCCCGGGTGCACAGCCGCCAGGCCTCGCTGTAAAGGACGGGCTCACTGCTATTCGCCAACTCGCTCCAATAGCAGTCGACCTGGCCGTCCATACCCACGCCGCCGACCATGACTGTATTGGCGTAGGTTGCCTTTTCTGGTCCCTGAAACGCCTCCGCGATGTCGGGATTGGCCATGCAGATTCCCACGTGCGGCGAATTTCTTGTCGCGCATGATGCCAGGATTGCACCGCAGACGAGAGTGAGCAGCAGATTGCGCATATTTTCTCCGATTGTCCCGTGTAGAGTCGATTTTGTGTCTGTGCGGATTCTTGCCGTATGCCAAGGTGGTGATTCACCCAAGACTACTCTCGCGACGATCCGGCAAATGGGCAACACCGCCTAATCCGCGCCAGGCCAGTAGACCATACGTCGCGATGACAAGATAGCATGCGGCCGGGATGAAAAGCGCGAGCGAGAGTCCGACGGCGTCGGCGGCAAATCCGGTGATCTCGGGAATAATCGCGCCACCGACGATTGCCATGCACAGAATACCGGACCCTGTCGGCTTGTCCTCGCCGAGCCCTTCAAGCGCCAGCGTAAAGATTGTCGGAAACATGATCGAGTTGCAGAGTCCAACGGCAATGATGGCCGTGGCTGCGATCATTCCGACGGACGTGGACGAAAGCGTGGCCAGGGTCGCCGCGCCGAAGGCGCAGCCTGCAAGGACCAAGCCAGGAGGAATTCGACGCATGACCGCGGAGCCGACAAATCGGCCGATCATGGCGCCGCCCCAATAGAGACTGACGAGTTTTCCGGCCTGGGCGGCGGAAATTCCAAGAACCGAGCCCTGCATGAGGTAGTTGATCATGACGCTGCCAATGGAAACCTCCGCACCGACATAAACGAAGATGCACAGTGTGCCGATGGCGAGCCTTGGTTTCGCCAGGACGCGACCGCTTGAGCGGAGGCCGGTGGCGGCACCCGCGGCGGCGGTGTCAGCCTTGCGATGTTGCCAGAATATCGCGGCGACCAGAACGAGCGTGAGGGCGATGGCAATGAAGGGAATCTGAAGGTCATGCGCCTCTTGTATACGTAATGCGGCAAGAGCCGGCGCCGACATACCGTTCGTGTCGACGGAAGCCGGCCCGCTCTGGCTCAGAATAAATGCGGCGCCAATCTGAGGTCCGATCGTCGTGCCAAGGGAATTAAACGCTTGTGCCAGAGTCAGCCGGCTTGATGAGTCTCGCTCCGGCCCAAGCACGGCGATAAAGGGGTTGGCGGCCACCTGCAGCATGGTTATGCCAGCCGCCATCACGAAAAGAGCAATCAGGAATCCCGGATAGATCCCGGTCATCGCCGCCGGGGAAATCAGCAGGCATCCGGTGGCCATCACAATGAGGCCGAGGACAATCGATTTGACGTAACCAATTTTGGAAAGAACGACCGCGGCCGGCATGGAAAACAGGAAGTAGCTTAGAAAGAAGCAGAACTGCGTCAGCATGACTTCGGCATAGTTGAGGGCAAAAAGGCTCTTGAGTTTTGGAATCAGAGAGTCGAGGAGAACCGTGGAGAATCCCCATGCGAAGAATAGGAACACAACCAGGTAGAGCATTCCTTTCTCGATCTTTGGCATCTGCGGTGAAGCACGGCGTTGCGCGGCGGCGTCGGTCATGATCGGCTCCCGGTCCTGTCCCTCAGTGAAGCTGCAGAAGATCCACGGCCGCGCCGAGAAGACCCGGATTCGGCTCGGTAATAACGAACGTGGGAATTTGTGTCATTCTTTCGGCAAATCGTCCTTTATTTTCGAACCGTGCACGAAACCCGCTGGCCCGAAAGAAATCGATAATCCGTGGAACGATGCCGCCGGCGATGTAGACGGCTTCCGCACAAAGAAGCAAGGCCAGGTCGCCGGCAACGCTTCCGAGAAAGGCGCAGAAATGATTCAGCGCATCCAGGCAAGTTGTATCCGTCCGCGCCAGGGCACGTTCGGTGATCTGCTCCGGGTTCAATGTGACGCCTGATTTGCCTGTTAGAGCGTTCAGCGCCTCGTATATGTTGACAAGTCCTGGTCCGGAAAGCACGCGTTCATTGGAAACGTGTCCAAACCGATTGATGAGAATGCGAGCAATGTTGAGTTCAGTGTCGTCGACGGCGGCAAAGCTGGTGTGTCCGCCTTCCGACGGCAAAGGGATGGATTGTTTGCCAATTCGCAGCAACCCGCCCATGCCGAGGCCGGTGCCTGGACCGACCACGCCGAAACATGTTGCGTGAGAAACATCCACCACCGGTCCAATTGATTCAAGGGATGCCGGTGGCAGATTTGCCAGCGAAAGGGAGATGGCTGTGAAATCATTTATGATATGGACGCGATCGAGCCCAAATTGCGCCTGAATTTCCGCAGCGGAGAATTCCCAATTATGATTC
>SCTM01000338.1 GCA_004297485.1 Rhodospirillaceae bacterium | reverse complement strand
ATAATCACCTTCCTGGAAGAATTACTTTATATTAACGATTATAGCGCACTAGCGGGGACAAAGCAACCGTTAAACGGTGTTATTTCCTGAATAAAAAAAAAGGAGCGGAACCATGAAGATTCCACTCGCTTTTTCTGTCCAGGAATGCAATAACCTGATTCGTCCATTCAGGGTTCACAGCCCTTACTATGGTTTATGCAGTCGCCATTAGTAACCGTCCTGCAATGCAATTTCCCCTGTGTATGCCACAAATTGGCTAAAAATCAAGGAAAATGTGAATGTGGTTGTCTCACAGTTTAGGCATGTTCCTGATCGAGTAAAACGTGCGATGGCAAGGCGAGGGCACTCACTGGATTTAATATAACGGTTCCAGGCTCCGACCTTCTATGCGGTGTGCAGACACCAAGTAGGATATACAGGGATGGCCGGCTTCCGGCCTATGATACTTCCGGGGAGTTAGGGCACTCCCTGTCCATGCCACGGTTGCGGCTGTCTAACTAGGGACACGGTGTGGAACAACAAAAACCTCCCTGAAATACGTCTTGCGGAAGCTCTCTGCCATACCAACCTGCGGGTACATACCGGGTTATGGCTTATAATGCCTATGCAGCTATGAGTGGCTGTATGAGTATTCTAGCCATGCGTGTGTAGCCCGTAGCTGTATGAAGCCCGTCCAGGGGGGGGTGAGCAAGCAAGTAAGCAAGCTTGCATCATCATCCCATGACGGAGGCGGTTTTGTGCCTGGAACATGGGATAGCGTATACACGTAATGGTAGTAAACGGAGGAGATAGGAATGGGATGTGAAATAGACCACAACAGACACAATAGGATTATTCAGGCAAGGACGAACGGTCAGGAAATAGAGGCTATAAGTCAGTCGCCAAAAAGCAGAAAATCCCGTAAAAAAGCGTTTGATAAAGCTCAACGTGTGAAACTGCATGGTTGGTTCAAGCCTCAGAAACCCCGTAAAGCACGCAGCTTGTAGTATGGACATACAGGAAGCGGAACGTGCGGTAGCGGCTTACTGCGTTGCGCTGGAACGGCTGAACGAGGAACACAGGCTTGAAGGACTAGCGGGGTGCTGGTGGTAAGTAAACGCCCGCCAGGTATTGGGATTTACATACATGACTAGACGTCAGGCACATTTTCTTGTTTCAACGGGATTTGCCAGTATTGCTACTGGTCTTGCATTCCCTCCACAATCAAAGGCGAAGTCCCTCCCCGCCTCAAGCGCGATATTCGTGGCCGCATTCCGATCCCTATCGTGTTCGCTTCCGCAACTACCGCACTTCCATTGCCTTTCTGACAATGATATTTTTCCACGTACAATCCCGCACGCGCTGCACGTTTTGGTAGACGGAAACCACCTGTCCACTTCAATGACATGCTTGCCCGCGTCACGGGCTTTGTAATTCAGGAAAGTAATGAACTGGTTCCATCCGCAATCTGCGATGTGCTTCGCCAGCTTATGGTTTCCCAGCATGTTCTTTACGGCTAAGTTTTCCACTGCAAACGCTTGGTTCTCGCTGTTTGCAACAAGCTGATGCGTGAGCTTGTGGTTGAAGTCTTTTCTCTGGTTGCTGATTTTCTGGTGGAGCTTCGCCACTCTCAATCTGGCTTTTGCCCTGTTCTTGCTGCCTTTCCTGCACCGCGCTAACGCCCGCTGCCGGATTTTCAACGCCTTTTGCGAGAAAATGAAGTATTTAGGCGCTGGCACATGCAGTCCGGCGCTGGTGACTACCACGTCCTTTACGCCCAGGTCTATGCCAAGTATGCGTTCCGGCGGCTGCAATGCTGGGGGTACAATGCCAGTGTCTATGAGTACGGAAGCGTAGTAGCTGCCCGCAATCTTCTTAACGGTGAACTTCTTTACTGCTCCTTCCGGCCTGTCGCCGCCACGAAAACGAATCGCGCTTATTTTTTGCAGTTTGAGCTTATTGCCGCAAAAATAACTGCGATTGATAGCCGCGAAACTGTCATGCGAGTCTTTCTTCTTGAAGCATGGATAAGCCGCCTGCTTTTTGAAGAACCGCCCGTAAGCGTCCGCCAGGTTATGGCATACAATCTGCAATGACTGGCTGTTTACTTCCGCAAGCCAGGGATATTGTTTTTTGAGTTTGGGAAGCATCGCCTGCATATCATATCCGCTCATGCTTTTTCCGGTGCGGTGGTATTTCTTTTGACTAATCTCAATCATCTTGTTGTAAACCCAACGGCACGCGCCAAAATGCTTATCTAGCAAAATGGCTTGTGATTTATTTGGATATAGCTTAACAAGATAACCTTTCATAAGATAAGTATAAACCTAGTCCGCTTATCTTTTCAATAGTTATTTTGTCTAGCCAGGTATATGATTCCCATTGTTTTTTCTTTACACCGCAATCCTACCCGATTATACCCGATTGCACCACCATTAAACGGTAGAATATATGACAGACACGCCGGAAAAGCTGGATTTATCCCCCTACAGGCTGCTGATTGTCAGTCCACTGTCGGACGGCAACGTGACTTACGGGTTCCATTCCAGCATGAACAGAATGGTGGAACTGCTTAACGCGCATGGTTGCAAGACCCTGACGGCCACCACCCGCTACTGCGCCGATATTTCGCTTGCCCGCAACAAGCTGTTCGCTATTTTCTATCACATGACCCGCGCCCTGGGCGAGCCTCCCACGCACATGCTGTCCATTGACGCGGATATGGCGTGGCCTCCCGAGGCGGCGGCGTATATGCTCATAAGCGGCCATGACTTCATTGGCGCGGCGGGGTGCAGGAAGCAGTACCCATTGGAATTCTGCCTCCAGCAGATAGACGATTACGGCGTTCCGGTGACTACGGCGCTGGATATGGCGCGCAATATCCTGGAAGTCACGGCGCTGGGCGGGGCGTTTACCATGCTGAGCCGGAATTTCGCTGAGAAAATGGTGGAAGCTTACCCTGGCCTTGCGTATGACGGCGAGAACCATACGGACGAATGGGGGATTTACGATCCGCTGATTATCAACAAGGGGCTGGAATATCCCCGCCGGCGGCTATCGGACGACTACGCCTTGTGCCACCGCTGGCGCAGGATTGGTGGCACGGTGCAATGTATGCTGGACGTGGAACTTCAGCACACGGGGCAGCACACGTTCACTGGCAACCTGTACCGGGAAATGCTGGCGAAGGACTTGGAATGGCGGGCAATGGAAGAGCGGGCGAAGAAGGAGCGGGAACATGGCGGAACCCAAGACAATCAAGGTGGAACCCAAAAGAATCAAGAATAAGACTACGCTGGAGACCTTGCGTGATTTGCGCGACATTCTGCTGAATGACCTGACGGGTGGCGCTTTGGGGAAGGAATTGCCGGACGGGAAGAAACTCAACGGCAAATGGGAACCCAAAGACCGGACGACATTTTTCACCAACCTTATCAAATTGCGCGAGCTGGAGATAAAGGACAAGGAAAACGCGCCGCAGGAATCCATGTTTGACAAGCTGAAAAAACAAGGCAAGCCGGTGGAGTTCAAGAACCACCTGCTGCCGCCGGAACCGGAAAAAGACCCGTTGGACATTGAATAAAAATGGCAGTGCAGCCCGTTGAAACCCGCGTCGTGAACCCACCCTCCCCGCCGCCTCCGACGACGGAGATAGCGCAGAAGATTGTGGAGATTAACCGTGCCATGGCCGCTATCAACGTCATGGCCAGGATACTGGCGGTGCGGCTGTTCCTTTTTCTTTCCATTCTCGGATCGTTCGTGCTGGCGCTTTACGCAACGGCAGACAGCACTTTACACGGTATTTACATTGTAGTAGCGTATGCGTCGACAACGACTTTCCCGCTTGCACTCCTGGAGTGGAAGTCAAAATCCGGAGGATAAATGCGTTACCGGGACATTTTTCCCGTCTGCTTCATACTAAAACGCTTCTTCCTCAAATACCCCCCTCAAGCACCGTTTAACGGGAGTCCGCCATGACCGCTCCCGTACTTGGCACATACACAAATGGCGTTGCCGCCGTTACGGGCGACCAGTTCAACACGTTCTGCCAGACATGTAATAACGTCAATGACCTGCGCGGGTTTATCGGCGTGACGGGCGTTCAGGTATTCATGCGCGGGTATACCAGCGTTGCGGACGGAGGGCAGGGGGAGTTTTACTGGAACGCCAGCAGCACGGCCACGGACGACGGCGGCGTGACCACCATCGCCCCCAGCGGCGCTACGACAGGACGGTGGATACGCATACCGCTTGCCGCCAATCCGCTTATCACGCCTTTGATTATCGGCGGGGTAAATTCCAATAGCTCATTAACGCTGGAAAGCACCTCGGTTACGGGTTCGGGGGACGCGATATACTTCAAGACCGGAACCCAGCAGACGGCCATGAGCATATCAAAGGCGACGAATGCGTTCGTGCCGGATACGGGGGCGCAGCCTGGCTCGGTGTTTATACTGTCCGGTTCCGCTACGGCCTATTCCACGCCTGGTATCGGCCCGGCTCCGTCCACAGGCAACCTGTTCGTAAATTCAAACTATGCCGATTCCGGTTCCGGCAATATCAGCAATATCTTTGCCGTGGCAAGCAATTCGGGAACGCGCTACGCGGCGGGCATGACCGGCATTGGCTTCCTGCCAGCAGGAACAGTGGGGGGCAATGTATGGGGCGGGCAGTTTTCCGCTGTAGCCCAAACGACTGCGAATGGCATTCTGCAAGGCGCGAATATCGAAGCGGACATTGGTACGAATACTTCTTCACAGGCAATAGCCCTGACGCTGAAAATCGGGGATTCCACCGGAACGCAAACCGTAAATAATCCCAGCGCCAATTCCTATATCAACATGCTGGCGGACGCGCACGTAGCTCCAGCGCTTGGATTTCGGTTTCAGGACACCATTTCCGGAAAATCTCCTATCGCCTCCACTGGACGCATTTTGGGCGGTGACAGCGGAGGTGGAACCAGTTACTTGAGTTGCGCGTATGGCATAGACTTGCGTAGCATGACGTTCTCCTCAGCGGCGTATGCGTCCCCTGGCTTCAGCGTGTCCCCATCGGGAAAAGTAGGTTGCACTACGCTTGAATCCGTAGATAACAACGGCACGACCGCTTTCAAGGTGATTAACAACGGCGCTGGCACGGGCGGCAGTTACGTCCAGTTCTTCCCAGGCGATTACCTTACTAACCAGAATCCGGAATTTCAGGCGATAGCGGGAGGTTCCGCCACGTGCGGCATTTCCTTCCGTGGCACGGGTAACTGGTTCCATGCTTTCCATGCGCCATTGGACGGCAGCGCCCCCGCGAAAGTGGCGTTATATCAGAAAGCGGACGAGTCCAATGCGGTCAAGATTGTCGCCCCTTATAGCGGCCTCGCGTCCACTTATGAGGTTGTCCTGCCAAATGTTTTGGGTGGTAAAGGCGGCATTCTAGCGCTCGCGGATGCGAGTGGAACACTGTCTTTTACTACGGTGGTTGCAAATGGAACGGCAACCGTTACTATATCCAATCTTGCCCCCGCCGCCGTAACGACCGCAACTATAGCGAAGTGGCTCAAGATACCGGACGCAACAGCGACAGGGGGGTATGTGTATGTCCCCGCGTGGGCACCTTAATCATTAATAAAGGAATTTATCATGACCACTGAAACATTTAACCGCCTCGTTAACCTGAAAGCGCAAGCCTACGACCAGATTGCATTGAATGAGCAAGGAAGCCGCAATCTTGCAAATATCAATCAGGCGATAGGGCAACTGAGCCAGCAGTTAGCGCAGGAACAGGCGCAGGAAGCAGCAGCGCAGAAAGCGGAAGCTGAGAAGCAGGCCAATGAAAAACAAGGGGAACGACAGGCATGATACTCACAGGGTCATCCCAGCAACGCAAGGCGCTCCCTCTTTATGACGCTTCCGGAACGGTAACGTCCGGCGGCACGGCGCAGCTTATTGTTCCTATGGCGTTGACCCGTAGCTCATTGATGTTCGTGAACAACTCCGACACGGCCATGTACCTGGAAATAGGCGCGGCGCGGGCTGCGGCCACCCTGTCTTCCGGCACGGTAAGCTCCGTGGCCGTCACAAACGCCGGATTCGGTTATTCCAAGCCTCCGCTAGTCACCTTCAAAGGGGGGGGTAACACAGGGTGGAACCAGAGCAACCCTACGTTCCTCAGCGCTACGCTGCCCGATTACCCAAGCCCTGACCATCCGGCGAAGGCGCATTGCGTCATGACGGGTTCAGCAGGGGCGCAAACCGTCGCCTCCATTGTGGTGGACGATCCTGGTTCAGGGTATGCCACCCAGCCTTACGTGGAACTGGCCAACGATCCCAATGACCCTATAGGCTGCGCGGTTCCTTCCGCTTCCGCAGGGATTTATATCGCGCCCAACGGGGGAAGCTATTGCTGCAACGGCGTGGCCTGTACCACGGACGCTATTGCGGTGTATTGCGCCACGACAGGCAAGGCTTTCACCTTCAAGTGGACGTTGTAACATGGGTATTGGCGGCGAAGTATATAATCCACCTACCACTGTGCCAGGGCTGGTTATCACGTCTGGAAAAACCGTCACCTTCCAGAACACAATGACGTTTTCCACTGCCAGTGACGGGCAGATTTATGTGCTTCCTGCCAGCGATACCCTGGTAGGCCGGGCATCTACTGACACCCTGACAAATAAAACATGGAACGGAGCCATAATTTCCCCGGTATATGGCGGCACTGGCATAAATAACGGCACCAATACCATCACGCTTGGCGCATCAATCAGTACATCAGGAAGCTTTACCACGACTACAGGCAACGTCACGCTCGCTGCTAATGTGGCCGGTTCTAACGTGACGCTGCCCGCATCTGGAACCCTGGCGACACTGACAGGCACGGAAACCCTGAGCAATAAGACCCTTGCCGCACCCGCATTGGGGACACCTGTTTCCGGCGTGTTGACCAACTGCAC
>SCTM01000106.1 GCA_004297485.1 Rhodospirillaceae bacterium | reverse complement strand
CGGATCAACAGCCCGCCCGCCGTGGCGGACTCTTGCGGGCGTCCTTTTTGCCAGCCGCCCCGAGATTAAGCATCGAGTTCGACGCGCCGGGCACTTGCTGGCATCAGCACGCGCCGCTGTAGCGATCTTCGCGCATGTCTGTTTGCTTTTCGCGCATTTACCCTATCGTTCCGATGATATGCGGTGTTCCGGTTTCAGGCCACCGTCAAGGCTCTTCGACCCGCGCGCGGGCGGCTGCGCCGGCCTTGACTGCGGCCATTAACCGGAAGGATTTGCTGCCATCGGATCGACGGGAAGTTCCGGGCATAAGTGAAGTGTTGGCGATAACTTTCAGAGCGGAGTTTTAAACAATTTTCTGGAACACATCATATCGACCGCCTTTGCGTTCTCCACAACCAACCCCTCGCCCTGCATTTTACAGTCGGTATATCCAAAGCGAGTGACTTCTATGCGGAAACGCCCTTCGAGCCCACAAGCGTAACGATGGGTGCTCTGGATGTGGACGATGGAAACTCCATCAACCGTTATATCAAGCTGTCCATCTTCTCTCGCTGCGCAAGGCTCTCTTCCCCCATTTTCGTCATCGCAGCCAGATGAGTCGCAGCCAGACCCTATGATAGATGGCACTGATATGCGGACCTCATGATGGTCAGTATCGCAGTTGATCGGCTTGGACTTCAACTCATCCAGAGTGAAGAGCCCATTGACATTATCTGAATGAATCTGATCGGACATTTCCAGCGTCAACGTTTCCGCTGAAAAGTAATTCACGCCGGGAGAACACGTCAGCCGGATAAGGCTCACCGGACTTCCCGCGAACGCGGGGGGCTACGATGGAGAGAAGAATAGGCAAAGAAAGGAGGCTCAAAAATGTGGAGATACACCATCGCATTATGCCGCCCCTTATCAGTGAAAGGGATTATTGGAACCAAAAGCCAAATTCGTTCCTATAATCCAGACGAAATGCACAGCCGATATGACTCCCTTTACCCCTATTGAAGCTAACAGCGCGCCCCAAATAACCACCATGAGAACCGCTGCGTGCGGATAGAACTTTGGATGGCTCGTAAGCCATTTATCAAGTCCAATCAACAGTAGGCCAAAGCTCGGCGGCGTCGCGATGACGGCTAAAATTACCGCAACTCGAAGGGGATTCACGCCGCTGTCAGCAAGGAAACCAGCGAACAGTGCGGGTAAAATTGCGAGGAAGCACAGGACAATTAGCGTTCGAAGCCCTACGATGGTAATTCGCCGCACTGCAATAGATGCATTCAAGAGATGGCCTCCGACGCTGCTGCCAAGCAGTTAATTAGGGTTTCGCCCGAATGAGCGCCAGAATGTGCGAATGACCCGCAGCAATTTGGTCAACCCCGACAAGACCAGGGACGAGTTTAGGTTCGAAAACTTGGCGACCTGCACTACCGATTTCTCCAAGAGCATTATCGCCCCAGCAATAAACCGTACCTTCACGCGTCAATGCACAAGCCATCATCCAGCCGACCGCCACGCTTACCGCATTCGAAATTTTGTGAACTGGTCCTATCGCTTCAGCATCGACATCCAACCCATTTGAATCTCGGCTTGTCCCGATACCCAACTTACCCCCCGTATTGTCGCCCCAGCATCGGATCATGCCGGTCTTTAGCACGGCACAAACCGAATGAAAGCCTACAGCGACATCAACGGCGCCTTCCACACTCCACACCAGAGATGGGCCAAAGTCCGCGTACCCGTGATGACCGATACCGCCGTAAAGCTCACTTCCCCAACAGATAACTTGGCCGTTCTCCAAGAGAGCGCATGTCAACTCGTGTCCCGCCGCCACTTTAGCAACGTGAAATAATCCAGGAATTATCCTGGGCTCAGGCCGGGCCTTTCCCTGATAAAATCCGCCATCAACTTGCCAGCCCGCCGAACCAGTACCCCAATCTGCACCCCAACAGACTATTCTGTGATTCTCAAGCAACCCGCAGGAATGCTTGTCACCACTAGTTACCGCCACGAAGCCGCTATATTTCGAAATCGGCGTAGGAATATCAACGCGGCCACCGATGCTCCCATTTCCAATCTCTCCTGAGTCATTGCTACCCCAACAATAGATCGCTTTGTGCTGAGTGACGGCACACGCATGATTGCCACCCACTGAAACCTGCATCGCTTCTGTTATTGCTGGCACTTTTGTCGGAGAATTGGAGCCACCTCCCCAACAATAAACATCCCCGCTTCTAACTACAGCGCAAGACATCGCCTGTCCGGCACTGATATCGACGGCATCAGGTATATTTTCAATTGTGCGGGGTTCCGCTCGCCATTGGATTTCCTGCCGCGTTAGTTCATTCTCTTTCTGTAGAGCATCGAACATTTTTTCATTAAATGGATTTTCAAATTGGCTTGGTTTTCTTGCAGGAAGCGAGGGATCACCAAGCTGACCGAAAGTACCATCGCCCCATGCCCAAACTCCGGCACCATTTAGCTGATGGCTGTTCACATCCGATCTGATATTTGCACCAGTGGATGAGACGGATTGGGCGTAGCTCCCGCTGCTGACTAGCAAGACTGAAACCGCATAAAGCACTAGTCGCCGCATAAGAGTTTCCCTGATTACGATGACAGTTCATCTAGTGACTGGCTGCGCGGGCTTTCAGAAATAAATTCTCTATACCGAGCATACGCCCTTCGGGTGTCGTGTCTGGTGATTGAACCTCTGCCCTCAATGTTTCAGATGCATCGACAAGAGCGAGGTCCGGCTGCTTGTCGATAAAAGGCGACGTGAGATTTGAACGGAAGCGAGCCAGATAATATCCCTTTCCATCATCGCCATTTGCTAACATCGCGATAAAGGTATTGTTGGGCGCTAAAAATAAAATCTTGGCATCCAATGAGCGATACCGCCCGTTCACATGATTTGGACCGTGCTCGTACTGAGGACATAGGCTCGTGTTGACCAGATGAAATTCCTGGTCATGGTCAAAATTCTTCAAGAGCCTATAGGTCGAAGGTGGGCCGGCTCGACCATCTATTGCCAGAAAGGCCGATAGCGGCCAGTCGCAGAAATCGTCGCGATGCGTTTGAATGACCAAGCCGTCGCCAATCGTTACCTCGCGATAGAACTGCGTCGCAACTACCCGCATCCTTTTATATAGCGTGCCAATCTTTTCATTGAGTAGTGACGGGTCAGAGGCTGAGTCCGCAATAGTCGTTCCATTTAACACGTCCACCCACTCACTCTGTAGCTGCATGGGTCTGTGGGACGTGCCAGACGTGAGCATCGCAACCATTCGGCCATCCCGGAGCAGCACGCCCTCAAGCTGGCCGTCACTCACTCCCGGAGGAAACTTTGGTGCAAAACCCCACCAGTCATCAGGAACTTGGATGAAGGGTGGTTTTTCGAGGTCTCCGGCATCATGAGTTTCAAGATTTAGATTATTTTTCTTGGTTCTTCTGCGTTTGTGCTTCACTGCCGGATCGTCGCGAGGAC
>SCTM01000105.1 GCA_004297485.1 Rhodospirillaceae bacterium | reverse complement strand
GGATATCGCGAGTCCCATCGGGGGCCGCGTGGAATGGTGATAGAGGAGAAGACGCTCATGGAAAAGCGCAATGTCGGAAAATCGGGGCTGCGCGTATCGGCGATCGGCCTAGGCTGCAACAATTTCGGCGGGACGATCGACGCGAGCCATTCTGAGAAGATCATCAGGAAAGCCCTCGATCTTGGTATTACCCTTTTCGACACTGCTCCGGTCTACGGCGGGAACGGGGGATCGGAGGTCATTCTTGGTGCCGCGCTTGGCAATCGGCGTAAAGATGCGGTCATCGTGACCAAGTTCGGTATCACCATGGATTTTTCGGGATTCAATACTTCGCGATCCGGGGTTATGGCGGAGATTGAGGCGAGTCTGACGCGACTGAAAACCGATTACATCGATCTCTACATGATTCACTGGCCTGACGCATCGACCCCGCTGCAGGAAACCCTGCGGGCGCTTGATGACATCGTTGCCTCGGGCAAAGCGAGATATATCGGCGTCTGCAATCTCCCGGCGTGGCAGGTGGTGGAATCCAAGTGGATTTCGAAAACGGATAGTCTGCACGAATTCATCGTCTCGCAAAATGAATATTCTCTCGTGCAGAGGGACGCGGAGAACAGCTTAATACCGGCATTGAAGGAATATGGAATGGGCTTCATGCCCTATTCTCCCCTCGGCAATGGGTTGCTTACCGGAAAATATTCCGTAGGCGCGAAAGCGCCTGCCGATAGCAGGCTTGGCAAGAACATGTGGAATATGGCGGATGTTTATCTGACCGAGAGCAAATTGAAATTGGTTCAGGACCTAGGCCAGTTTGCTCAACAGTGCGGCCATTCGATTCTTGATCTCGCCACCTCCTGGCTTCTTTCGCAGCCGATTGTCTGCAGTGTTATCGGCGGCGCGACCAAGGTGGAGCAATTGGAACAGAACGCGGCCTCGGGCAAATGGCGCCTAACGGCGGAGGAGCATTCTCAGGTAGACGAAATCTGCCGGAATGCCCGCAAAGCATCGGCGCGATGATCAACGGCGTTCACCATCTTTCCCTCGCGACGGCGGACCTGGACAGGTTTCTACAATTTTATAATGGCCTGTTAGGCCTGCCGATACTTTCGCGCGGGCGTATCGAGCCGGGAAATGCACCGTTCGAAGCCGTTGTCGGACTACAGGGCGCGCGCGGTTCGGTGGCTCATCTGCATGCGGGGAACGTTCATATCGAAGTGTTCAACTACGAGAATCCCACACCACTTCCGGGCGCCGCGTTTAGGCCGTGCGACGTGGGCATACGTCATATCTGCTTTGATGTGACGGATATTTTCGGAGAATACCTGCGTCTGAAGGCAGCCGGAGTTACATTTCTTTCCGAGCCCCAGGCGATGGGAGATCCGGCCACGGGAGATTACGGCGTAAAGGCGGTGTACTGTCGCGATCCGGACAATAATATCGTGGAGCTTCAGGAGATTCTTTCAGGTGGCGTGCTCGACAAGTCACATGTCGGCGGGATCGTGCCGGCCGCAGACGCGGCAGGGCGTCTTTGAATCGATAGTGGTTCTATTGCGAGTAACCCAATGACTCACCCACGAAAGTTTCGCTTCGGCGGCAGCGCGAGCACGGTGAATTCCCGAACCGAATGGCTCAGCTTGGCGCGCCAACTGGAGGATTGGGGATACTCTGCCATGAGTGTCGGCGATCACTTCTTTTTGCCCTTCGCTCCTATTCCGGCGCTTACGGCCGCGGCGATGGTGACATCCAAGCTGCGCTTTTCGACCATGTTTGATAACAACGTCCGGCATCCTTCTGTTCTGGCCAAAGAGTTGGCGACCTTGGATGTGATGTCCGGCGGCCGGTTGGAAGTGGGAATTGGATCTGCATCCGTTCCCAGTGAGCATGCACGCTTTGCCGGGATTCCAGCGGCATCGATCGATACCCGCCTTCAGCGGTTGGAAGAAGCGCTCGAGATTTTCGAGGGTTTGTGGGGCGAGGGGCCGTTCAGCTTTTCAGGCGTGCACTATGCCATTGATGGGCTTGATGGCACGCCCAAGCCAGCGCAGCGACCGCGGCCACCCTTGAGGCTCGGTGGGCAACGTCGAAGGATTCTATCCCTCGCGGCCCGCAAGGCCGATATTGTAAATCCGTTGGTCCCCGCCCGAGAGGTAGAGGAAGACGGTAGGGTGATCAGTCCCGAGGCGGCCCTCGTCAAACGGTTGGCCTGGATCCGGGAGGATGCAGGCGATCGGTTTGGCGATCTGGAGATCGAACTTCTTATATGGGCTTCCGTCGTAACAGACGACGCCCATTCCGCCGCAGAGGCGATGATTGGTCCGCAGATCGGCTCTTCGGTTGAAGACGTACTTTCTAACCCGCAAGTCCTTATCGGTAGCATCGACCAGATCGTCCAAACCCTGCAGGAGCGCCGCGAGCGGTTCGGCGTGTCCTACTACACGATCGTCGGCGGGCTTGATCGGGTCACGGCCTTGGCACCCGTCGTTGCCAGGCTATCAGGTACGTAGTGCGTCCGGCGCGTTGCGGCTCTGGAGACGACGAAGCGCACACCACCACGGGCCAGCAGCGTCGGGGTAGCTTAGGCGATGACGCCTGCCGACTTCAGGCTCTCGATCCGATCCCAGTCCAGGCCCAGTTCCATCAGGAAGGTCTCGGTGTGTTCCGAGGCCTGCGGGGCTCGTGTTGTCTTGATCGCGGCGTGATCGAACTGAACCGGCGGACGGACCAGTTTCATCGGCGCGCCGCCGTCGCCGGCCTCGACTTCGATGATCATGTCATTGGCCAACGCCTGTTCGTCGTTGACGAGGTCGAGGAAGCTTTGGCAAGGCGCCCATTGGGCCTTCATGGTCTTCAAATGCTTGCACCAGTATGCGAATGGCTTTTTGGCAATGGCTTGGACCATCAGCGCGCTGGCATCGGCCCAATTCGTCATCAGGGCCTCGCCGGTGGAAAAGCGCGGATCGTCGGCGGCTTCCGGAATACCGACGTGCGTGAAGATATCGCGGATGTACGGTCCCGGCGTAAGGGTATTGAAGTTGATCGTGCCGCCGTCGGACGCTCTGAAGGCACCGAGGAATGGGTTGAAAGGCACGCTGCCGACTTTGGGCATGGGATTGCGGGTCACGGTCTTGTTTTCGGTCGCCTGAGAGATAGCCATGCCCGCAGCCCACCAGCCGGTGCTCATGAGTGAGACGTCCATCTCGACGGCCTGGCCGGTCCGTTCGCGATAGAACAGCGCCGCCGATATGCCGCCGGCAATGTTCATGCCACCGATGGAATCGCCGAAGGCGGGCATGCCTTGCATGAGCATGCCGTCGATCTCGGCAGGTGTGATGGCAAGGCCGATGCCGGTGCGCGTCCAGAACGCTGTGTTGTCGAAGCCGCCGGTCTCGCGCTCGGGGCCTTTGTCTCCATAAGCGCTGCCGCGGGCGTAGATGATTTTTGGATTGACGGCGCGGATGTGCTCGACGTCGAACTTATTCTTCTGGCGGGCAGACGGAAGATAATTGGTCAGGAACACATCGGCGGTCTTGGCGATCTCGTAGAGCAGCGCCTGGCCTTCGGGCTTGGAGACATCGAGGCCGACGCTGCGCTTGCCGCGGTTGGGGTGCTCCATCATGGTATGGCGCAACGGATCGATCTTCATGCCGCCCAGGTTGATGAAGCCGCGTTGCGTGTCGCCGCGCACCGGATGCTCGATCTTGATGACATCGGCGCCCCAATCGGCGAGCACGGCTCCTGCGGCCGGCACAAACGTGAACTGCGCCAACTCGAGAATCCGAATACCCTTCATTACCTGCGTCATAGGTGCCTCCTTACTGAAATTATTGTCTTTTTGGGCAGAACATTATCGAGTGCCGTCCGTCGATGACCCGGTCTATTCTTGAAAAAATCAACCCAGCGGCGTCCGGCCAGATGTTAGTGTTTCGCCCCCGACGCTTCAATGCAGCAGGCCTATTTAACGTTCAGCCATCGGCCCGGCGATCTAATCGGGCGTGCCGATATTCGCCGCAGCGGCTCGTGGCAACACGGTATAAACTCAGAAGATAGTAAGGACGGCGTCATGTACGGATTCATTATGGATCCAACGGATTGGACTGCAGTGCGGTGCGATATCGCCGCCATCTCATATTGGTCAAATCCGTGAGAGCCTGACAAAATTCGCACGACCTCAGGAGGACACTATGGCAAACGACGATAACACAGATCTTGCGAGTTCCGCGCGTACGTATTGGCTCGATGCGGGCTATTCCGACGGCGGCGTCGTGCGGCAGGTCGATTATGCGAAAGCGGCGACAGGCTTACATCCAGCGTTGCAGGGCATAAAGATTGTCGACTGTGACACCCATTTCACCGAGCCACCTGACCTCTTCACTGCTCGCGTTCCGGCGAAGTATAAGGACAAAGTTCCCTATCAGCGGCGCGTGAACGGGGTCGATCGCTGGTTTGTCGGCGATCGAGACTTCGGTACCTTCGGCGGCAACGTCATTAAGGCCGATCACAACAAGCTGCTGGGTCGACTTTCTTTCCGCACACTGGATGAAGGACACGCAGGGGCCTACCAGGTCAAGCCGCGCCTAAAGGCGATGGATGATATGGGGGTTTACGCTCAAATCTGCTACCAGAACTCGGGCGTTACCCAGGCCGGTTCGCTGATGTCGCTGGGCGATAACGAACTCGCGGTGACGATCCTCAAGATCTACAACGACGCGGCCGCCGAACGCCAGCAAGAGTCGGGTCAGCGTCTCTTCACGCTCGGCCACTTGCCGGTCTGGGACAAGGCCGCCATGGAGGCCGAGACCAAGCGATGCCTCGACATGGGTATCAAGGGATTCGTGCTGGCGGATCTTCCGGAACGTATTGGGGTGCCGCCGTACAGCGATCCCTACTGGACGCCTTTCTTGGAGATGTGCGCCGACCGTGGCGCGCCGATCAATTTCCATCTGAACGCGGCCATCGATCCGGGCAGCATGACGTGGCAAGGCTTCGGTTTCGAGCAGACTCTAACCGTGGCCTCAATGATGTTCTCCATCGGCAACGCGGCCACGATGGGCAATTGGATGGTCAGTGGTCTGCTCGACCGGCATCCCAAGCTGAAGATCGGCCTCATCGAGAGTGGCATGGGCTGGGTGCCGTTTGTGCTCGATGCGCTTGAGCATCAATTTGACGAGATGCTTCCGAAAAAAGCGAAGTCGCTGGAACGTCGGCCCTGGGAATACTTCCGCCAGAACTTCTGGGTCACTTACTGGTTCGAGAAGGTTGGGCCGAAGCTGCTGCTCGAGACCGTGGGTGTCGACAAAGTGCTGTTCGAAACGGATTTCCCGCATCCGACTTCACTGTATCCCGGGGTTCAGGAGCATCTGGTGGATACGCTCGGTGGCTATACACCCGCGGTACGCAAGCGCGTGCTCGAGCGCAACGCGGTCGAACTCTACAATCTGCCCTTCTAGTGGAGCGGATTGAACATTCGCAAGACAGTGCGCCGAAACAGAATGCGAATGTTGGAAGCAGACCACTCGCGCCGCTGGCATTCGCCCGAATGCAATAATCGCACGGTGCCTTCTTAGTTCAAGGCATCCGTGCCCGCTAACGACGTGCGATGCATGAGTCGTCCCGATTCACTGTCGTACGGAATGACGCGGTGCAGGGCACCGCAGTTGTGCCAGACGACGAGGTCGCCTTCTTGCCAATGATGACTGTATTTAAAATCAGGCTGTGCGGCCCACTCGATCAGCCGGGTGATCATGGCGCGGCCCTCGGGCACTGGCATCCCAATGATCCGGTCGGCGGTCGAGCCGATGAGTAGTGATTTGCGGCCTGACTTCGGAGCCCAAACCAAGGGGCGCTCCCTTCCGACCGATGCGCGTCTCCACCGATGATCTTCCTCTTCGGTATCGATGAGCGGCCGCAGGCTGGCATGTATAGAATGCAGCACTCTTAAATCGGCGATCTCGGCCTTCTCGGCGGCTGAAAGCTTCTCGTAGGCTGCGAAAGTGCTCGCGAATTCGGTTTGCCCACCTTTAGGCGCGATGCGTCGTGCGGACAACAACGTTGCCTTCGGCGGCGGTATGTCGCTGACCGGCATTCCGTCCATATGCCAGAAGTAGGTTCCCTGCACATATTCGGTTCGGTCACTGATCTTTTTATCAAGCGTGACCTGTAAGACGGCCTGGGAAACGTTCTTGCTGCCTTCTCCACTGCTGCTGAATTCCACCCGCGCGCCGAGACGATCGGTAAAAGCGAGTTGCTCATCGTCGTTGAGCCCAATGCGGGGAAACACCAGCACCGTATGCTTATCGAGTGCCTCGAGGCATCGCTGGGCGAAGGCCTCATCCTTAAGCGCTGAACGGTCGACGTGGACGATCGCGCCGATGTGCGGCTTTACAGATTCAAATTCGATTTTCATGACGCTATTTCTCCTTTGGCCGTCTTTGGGCCTGCCGTCACATCACGTGCCGGTCGAGCATGAATTATATACGGCATTGCACCGACGCTGGGCACCCTCGTAGCATTTCGCACAGGCCGGTCAAGGGCTATCGCACAGGCCGATCCAACCAGTGGACCGGACGCAGAAAACGCCAAAGGGGCGTGCTTTTCTTCAAGGAAACTAAGGTGATCCTGATCGTCGTGCATCATGCTGACCGACGGAAACCAATGTGAATTCGGTGCGGGCGGCATCTGATGGCGTCGCGGCATTCGTGCCCATTGCCAGCAGGGGGCGGCGTTGATGCCGTCTGAATTGTCGCTCCATCATGGCAGCAAGCATTGTTCAACGGCTCATGCGCCAATCACGATAAATATGCTAATATTTTCAATAGTTTATTGGCGGCTGATGCGGCGCACGCGGCTTGTACCACTTCTAACCGACATGCGTCTTTGTACATAGAGCGGCGAGGAGGCGCAGCCTCGAGTTGGTGTTCTGTTCGTTCATCGCTGTTGGACTCGTTTCTTCCCTGAGACCGTCACCACATCGGCAGCGCCGCGCGAGGAAGAAGATAAATGCTGTTCTCAAAGATCGCCCCCGCGCTGCTTTGTGTACTGGTGAGCAGGACGCCGATCACGCGTACCAATCCGATCATTTCGCGATGCAACAATCCAAAAGCCACGCCATGGCGGCATATTCCAGGGGGCTCCCATGGTGAAACAGGGTTGCTTGTGGATGTTCAGTGTTGCGAATAGCTTTTGGCGCAGTCAATTGAGAAAGGGTGCATGATGGATGCCGCGATGGAGAAAAAACTGCGTGAAATCGTCGACCGGAACGAGATATGGCAGGTCCTGCAGCGGTATGGCCGCGGGCTGGACCGGC
>SCTM01000104.1 GCA_004297485.1 Rhodospirillaceae bacterium | reverse complement strand
CTTCGATGACATCGCCGCTGCTGACGGAATAGCCGCGCGCGATGGTCGTCGCGAAATCCTTGAGCAGCGCGTCATCGGGCGCGCCGCCGAGCAGTTCGCTCTGCTGTTCGCGGCTCATATAGGGCAGAATCGCGCGGCTGGTCGCGCTTCCGCGGACCGGCACCACCATGCCGACGGGGGCAACCGTGCGGAGGAGCTGCCGGCTCTCCACCACGTCGATCACAACAAATCGGCCAATGTCGGGTACGGTGAGAAGGACGGACTCACCAGATTCGTCGCGGAGCGCCTCGAGCGCACTCCGCGCCCGATGGCGCAGGTCATCACTCCCGAGAGCCGTTTGAGCGACAGCAAGGATCCGCGCGGTAGGCTGCCATCGGGTCGGCGTTCCGGGCGCGGCGCGAATCCACCCCTCGTCGGCCAACGTCATGATCGCCCGCTGGACCGCGCTCTTGTCGGCGCCGAGCTGCCTGGCCAGCTCGCTGACGCCAATCGGTTGATGCCGCGCAATTTTTTCCAGTACGGCAAGCACACGGGCAGCGCTTTGACTCCGCTTGACCGACACCGCATTCTCCGTGCATCATGTTACTAATAGATTTAGTGTTTCACCAAGTAACACGTAAAATGGCGAAGGGCAAGCGGCACCTCAATTGCTAAGGTCCGCACCGGAAAGAAAGCCAGAATGAAAGGAAACAGCCCCATGTCACCGATCAAGGTAAGACCGCTACGGGACGATCTCCCGTTCGGGTCCCGGATTTCGGGCGTGACCGAAGCGATCCTGAAGGACGAAGGGGTGCGCAAACAGATCAATGACGTCTTCGAGGACCGTGGCCTGATCGTCTTCGAGGACGTCGAGCCCACAAGTAAAATGCATGTGACAATCAGCGCCGTCTTCGGGCCGCTGAAGGATCACCCCGTGAAGGTCGTGCCACGAGTTGATCAGGACGCGATGCCTGGCGTCATCGAGATGCGGCACGACCCGGCCGCGGCGGGCGTCGTCGAAATCGAAGGCAAGCAGCTCGCGCAATGGCTGCCTTGGCATTTCGACCATTGCTACAACAACGAACTCAATCGCGCCGGCGTACTGCGCGCCCTGGATATCCCGCCCGAGGGCGGCATGACCGGCTTTGCCGACGGTATCGAGCTGTACAATGCGATCTCACCGGAACTTCTCAAGAAGATGGAGAAGCACAACATCATCTACACGCTCGACCTGGCCTATTCTCATATGCGCTTCGGCAAACCCAAGACCTTCCGTGAGATCAGTGAGAAAGCAGACCAGTACGCAGTTCTTGAAATAGCCAAGACGCTGCCGCGGGCCATCCACCCGGCGATCTGGACCCGCAAATCAGGAGAAAAGGTACTGCATGTCTCGCCGTGGATGGCGGTCGGCATCGAAGGCCATGAAGACCCCGAGGGCGACAAACTGCTTGAGACCGTCTGTCAGGAGATCATCGGCAAGGTGCACCCCTATTTCCATAAATGGAAACCGACCGATATGCTCATCTGGGACAATTGGCGGCTGCTGCACTCCGTGAGCGGCAGCGATCCCAAGCACCGCCGCACGATGCATCGCACGACGATCAAGGGAGATTACGGGCTGGGGTATTTCGAGAATGCCGGGCAGGGCCATGCTATTCTTGAGATGACGGTGTAACCCTCGCCCGGCGAGAGCACCGAGCTGTCGCGACAGTAAAGGCAGGTGCACCAACACCTGCCTTTTGCTTTCACATGCCCTCAACAATAATGGCCCGGTAATCGGCCGCTTTCTTCCGGTGTGGTATTGCCGCCTGATAGGCCGGGCTGTTGTACCAGGCCCTGGCTTCCTCCACGGTCGGGAACTCCAGCACCACAACGCCGTCCGGCGCCTTGCCCTCCACGGCCTCGATCGCGCCATAGACCACGAGCGGCTTCAGCTTGAAGACGGATGCACCACCGGCATTCTTCTTTCTATACATTTCCATTTCCGCCGGATCGCGGACCGGCTCTTCGCGGATGAAGATCATGTAGGCGGGCATGAATGTGTCCTTTTCTTCAGGAGTGGAGTTGCCGGTTCTGCGGCACAACTCTGCAATTCCCGAATTGGCACCGATCGTTCGCTAAATCAATCGCGATATGGCAGGACTGCTTTCGCCCTCGAAGGAGTCAGGTCAGTTTTTTCGTTCCAGGCGACTGAGAATCTTGTTCAGGCTGGTGGCCTGAAAATAGCCTGGGCTGTCTCTGGCAAGGCCTAAAAGTATGCCCCCCAAAGACAGCCCAGGTATTTTCTTCACATCACTAGCCTAAATACCAGTGTGCCGGTTCACCCATCGCTTGGACTCCAAGCGATGGGATCGGACCACTAGAACTTGGCGGAGACTTCGGCGCCGACGATCCGTGGGTTACCCCAGGTTTTAATATTGCCCGTCGATGCGGAATTCCCGAAGGTGTAGTACGCGGCATTGAAGACGTTATTGGCGTACACCGCAAAGCCGTATTTGTCGTCAGCCGTCCGCACACCGAGGCGAAGGTTGGTGAGCCAATACCCCGGCCCATCGGCGTCAGGCAGGAAACCGGGTATGTTCGACTGTTGGTAAATGACCCTGCTGATGTGCGAGACCACCGCGTTGCCCACCAAGCGAAGATTGTCAGTCACTGGCTGATCGAGACCGGCCGTGAACGAAAGCTGCAACTTCGGCGAGTTAAGCATGGTCTGGCCGCTGAGATCGAAGTCGGCCAGGACCGGGTTATTAAGGAGAGCAAATTTCTTATACTTGGCGTTGAGATAAGCGGCATTGACGCCGAGGGTGAGTGGGTCGATGACCCGCCAGTTCAGGCTTCCCTCAGCGCCGTAGGTCCTTGCCGTACCTCCGTTGACGATCGCCAGAATAATGGTGTTCGCGAATGCGGGCTTGGCGTGGGCCGAGACCTGCGCACCTTTGTAGTCGTTGTAGAAGACCGCGGTCGTAAGCTGCACCTTGTGGTCAAGCAGGCTCTGGCGGGATCCCACTTCATAGGTGTCCACCTGCTCAGGGCCGAAAGTGCTTCCAGGAATGGCGTTGGGAACGCCGTTGACCGTGAAATTGTTCGGCGAGGCCGTGGGATTGATACCACCCGATTTTAAGCCCCTGGCCCAGCGGGCATAGATATTGCCGCCGTCCAGCTTGTAGCTCAAGGTCGCGGAAGGCAGGAACTTCTTTTGGGTCGAGTTGTTTCCGGAGACCACTGGCGAAGTAAAGAGCGCGGTGTTCTTTTCGTGAATGTAGCGGCCGGACACGGTGAAGCTCAGGTCCTCGGTGAGGTCGTAACCCGCTTGCGCGTAGATCGACCAGTTCTTCACAGAGTCGGTTGAATGGATGGTCGGGAACGGAATCAATCCGCCGAGAAGGTTGGCGTTGGTAAGCCCGTCGAAGTAGTTGTCCAGGAAAGTTGCGCCGCCAAGCCAATGAAACCGGCTCTCGTTCGTCGATACGGCCCGCAGTTCCTGATAGAAAAGGTGTCTGTGGTTAAAGACCGTATAGCTCGAGTCGGGTGCCGTTCCGGCATTCGCACCGGCGGCAAAGCCCGTGTGCTGACTGCGATAGGCCGAGATCGAGGTGACATCGAAACCGGGCGCGTTCCATACGGCTGTCGCCGATGCACCGTCATCCTTGGTGTTGGTATAGCTCGTGTCACCGACAGATGTGGTGAACTTGCCGCTTCCGCCCTGCTCAAAGCCCGCCGGTAGCTGTGCATTGATATTGGGTACGAAGCCTCCGGTGATCGTATTCAACCCATTAAAATAAAAGCTGAGGATGCTCTGCGTGTAGGCCGGCGTTACATTGACGTTTTGATTGCCGTTGGTATCGGCCTTGTCGTTGTAGTCGTAAGCAAAGGTGATCTTGAAATTGTCCGATAACTTGAGCAGCAGTTTTTCGTCCGTCGCCCAGAAGTTCTGATTCGCCAGGCCATGGGGTGGATGTACGCTGGAGTTGAAATAAGCCGCTGTTTGCGCCGGGGTCCCCAGGAACGATCCGGCCGGGAACATCGCCGCGGTATAGGGATTGGACGTTGCGGTGTTCCTGACATACGCATCGTGGGAATCCCGCTCGGCCGCCACGGCCAAAGCAATTTTGTCGCTCACCGGCACATTGACGTAACCCGCGGCGCGGAACGTGTTCTTCTCACCGTAACTGGCCAA
The DNA here is from genome assembly GCA_004297485.1 of Rhodospirillaceae bacterium. GTDB lineage: Bacteria > Pseudomonadota > Alphaproteobacteria > Rhodospirillales > Rhodospirillaceae > SCTM01. The sequence goes on along the minus strand of SCTM01000104.1, from coordinate 1,125 downwards.
CGCATTGCCTTCGAATTTGTCGGTGCTCGGCTGACGCGTAATGATATTGACCACGCCGCCGGTCGCATTGCGACCGTAGAGGCCACCTTGGGCGCCCTTCAGAATTTCGACGCGGCTCACGTTGACGAAGTTTTCATTCATCGTGCCCCAGATGCGCGGCACATCATCGACAAAGGTGGCGACACTGGGGTCCGCGCCGACATAGATGTTATTGCCGATGCCGCGGATATATATCTGTGTGAAGCCTGAGCCAGTCGTCGGTACATAGCCCGGCGTGGTGAACTGTAGATCGGTAAGATCCCGAACACCGCTATTGTTGAGTTGCTCGCCACTGATCGCTTGAATCGACATCGGCACTGCCAACACGTTCTGCGACTGGCGCTGCGCGGTGACGACGATTTCCGGGATGCCGCCACCGGCAGCTTGCTGTGCAAGTGCAGGTACAGCCAAAACCGGCACGGCCAACATGGACGTCGCCATAAATAGAGACTTGGTTCTCATGAATACTCCTCCCCTGTGAGAAAACAGCATAGATTTTAGATGGCGCGCTTCGTCTTTAACCCCAACAACACAACGATAAACTTATGTTGTGTTGCCGCTCTCCCCGGCTTGAGCGCTCCACGTAAGCGCTATTCGCCACATTCCTGAATTGTCCGACCCTTGGGTCAGAAGACCCCATGCCCTCCCTCGCGCCCGGATATCCGGAGGCATATGGAATTTCGAATCAACCCCATGTAGATAATAATACCATAAGGTGTCAAAAATTGTAAAATTTCCTTTTGCTTTAGCCAGCTTTCTTCACCAATCATCCGCTGGGCGATGGGATGGACCAGGTGCATTGCATCGTGAGGCAAACAATTTGGGGCTTACAGGCTAGACCTAAACCGACGGCACGCTGACCGCCGATGAAAGCAAACTCCTCACGCAGCGCGGCCTTGCGCTCGTCCGCATAAATGCCCACGGGTTGCATCGCGGTATTCCCATAGCGCGCGGCGTCCGATAGCGACCGGGCCGGAACAAAATTGATGTCCCGCTGTTTGGACGTAAACTGCACCAGCGCTATTTCCGCCTCATCCATGAGGACCCTGCCGCCGCCATAGGGGAGACAACATGATCAAAACCGTA
>SCTM01000103.1 GCA_004297485.1 Rhodospirillaceae bacterium | reverse complement strand
CACCGCCCATGCCGCCGTCGTGCCGGTGGATATGGGGTGGTCGGACGTGGGCTCGTGGGGTGCGCTCCATCAGGAGAGCGCCACGGATTCCGACGGCAATACCACCATCGGCGATGTGGTGACGCTGGACACCCACGATTCATATGTGCGCAGCGAGAAGCAATTGACCACCGTGGTCGGCCTGAAGAACGTCATCGTGGTCGTGACCCCCGACGCGGTGCTGGTCGCCGACGAACGGCACGATCAAAAGGTCAAGACCCTGGTGGAGGAACTCAAGCGTCGCGGCCGCGCCGAAGCCACCCAGCCGGCGCGCGTCTACCGGCCGTGGGGTTGGTTTCAGACCATGGACGATGGGCATCGTTTCAAGGTCAAGCGCATTTGCGTGAAGCCCGGTGCGCAACTGTCGCTGCAGAAACACTGGCATCGCAGCGAACATTGGGTGGTTGTCTCGGGCACGGCCCTGGTCACCCGCGACGACACGGAATTCATGTTGCGCGAGAACGAATCGACCTTCATCGCACCGGGCTGCATCCACCGGCTTAGCAATCCGGGTCACGTGGACCTGCATATGATCGAGGTTCAGTCCGGCGAGTATGTGGGCGAAGACGATATCGTTCGCATCGCCGACGATTATGGGCGTGGCGGCGCGGCACCCGAAGGTGAGCGCGGTGCGACGCGCAAACCTGCCGGAGGCAAGGTCGCTGCCAAGGCCAAAGGCGTCGCGGTCAAACCCATCCGGCGCGGTCCGGCGCAGGCGCATCTGGTCCCCGCCGCGCGCAAGCTGAAAAGACGGCGCAAGGCCAAGCTGGCCATTACCGCATCGCGGCGCGTGCGTCGTCGCGTTGTGCGTCCAGCAGCGATCACGCCCGGCCGGGCGCGGACCAAGAAGGGTCCCGGCAAACCGCCGCCCAAGTCACCGCGCAAGCCGCCCCGGAAACGTTAAGACCTTCCCTCAAGGACACCTCCATGCTCATCACCATCATCGCCCTCGACAAGCCCGGTCATCAGGATCTGCGCATGAAGACGCGGCCCGATCATCTCAAATGGATCGCGGACAAGGTGCCGCCAGCCCTGTTCATTGGTCCGATCCTCGCCGACGACGGCGTCGGCATGATGGGCAGTCTCTATATTGTCGAGTTCGAGGACCTCGCGACGGCGCGCGCCTTCCAGAAGGGGGACCCCTATAACCAGGTCGGGCTATTCGAGCGGGTGATCGTTCAGCCGACGCGCAATCTCGCCGTGCCCAAGCCCTAGCGGTCCGATCCGGGAGATGTGCTCCTGACCCAGACCTTGTGCCTTCGTGCCGATCTTGATGTTCCCGGCGACGACGACCTTGCCGCCAAGGAAGTCATCGTCCATGTGAACGGCGCCCGGACGTCGGTGATCGTGGTCAAGGACGGCGGTGCGATCCGCGCTTACCTCAACTCCTGTCCTCACGCGCGCACACCCCTCAATTGGCAGGCCGACAAGTTTTTCGATCTGTCGCGGACCACCTTGCTGTGCGCCACCCATGGCGCGGCCTTCGATATCGCCACCGGCCGGTGCGTGCGCGGGCCCGCCGCGGGTCGGGCTCTGACACCCATCGCCGTGCGGCAGGAGGATGACCGAATCGTGACTGATATTTCTATGTGGCCCGCGTGACTCCGACCGGCTCCGGTGGCTATGATCCATTAGAATTTTCCTCCGCCGATCAGGAGCCACTCCATGACCGATGAAGTCGTCATCGACGTGCCGCCAGCGTTCGCCGCCACGTCGGCCATCAATCCGCGCAAATATCGCGAGATGGCTGCCGAGGCCACCAACGATCCGCTGACCTTCTGGCGCGAACAGGGCAAACGCCTCGACTGGTTCGTCCCCTATTCCCGGGTCAAGGACGTGTCCTTCGCCGCCGACGATCTTCACATCCGCTGGTATTTCGACGGTACGCTCAACGCCAGTGTCAATTGTCTCGACCGCCATCTGGCCAAGCGCGGCAATCAAACCGCGATTATCTGGGAAGGCGACGATCCGAAGCAATCCAAGAACGTCACCTATACCGAGCTTTACGAAATGACGTGCCGTTACGCCAACGGACTCAAGACCCTGGGCGTCAGGAAAGGCGATCGCGTCTGCATCTATCTGCCCATGATCGTCGAGGCTGCTGCCGCCATGCTGGCGTGCGCACGCATCGGCGCGGTGCATTCGGTGGTGTTCGCGGGTTTTGCCCCTCACTCTATCGCCGACCGCATCAACGACTGCCAGATGACCCACGTCATCACCGCCGACGAGGGTGTGCGCGGCGGTAAAAAGATTCCCCTCAAGGCCAATGTCGACGAAGCCTTGAAGAAATGCCCCTCGGTCAAACACGTGATCGTGGTGAAACACACCGGCGGGGCGGTGGAAATGAAATCGCCCCGCGACGTGTGGGCCCATGTGCTCACCGCCAAGGCCGCGCCCCGCTGCGAGCCGGAGGAAATGAACGCCGAGGACCCGCTGTTCATTCTCTACACGTCCGGCTCCACCGGCAAACCCAAGGGCGTGCTGCACACCACCGGCGGCTATCTCGTCTACGTCGCCATGACTCACGAGTACGTGTTCGATTATCGCGAGGGCGACATCTATTGGTGCACCGCCGACGTGGGCTGGGTCACGGGCCACAGCTACATCGTCTACGGCCCCCTGGCCAACGGCGCCACCAGCCTCATGTTCGAGGGCATTCCCACCTATCCCAACAGTTCGCGTTTCTGGAATGTGATCGACAAGCACGGCGTCAGCATTTTCTACACCGCGCCCACGGCCTTACGCGCCCTCATGCGCGAAGGCGACGCGCCGGTCAAACGCACGTCGCGCGCCACCTTGCGCATCCTCGGCAGCGTCGGCGAACCCATAAATCCCGAAGCCTGGCTGTGGTATCACCGCGTGGTTGGTGATGGCCGTTGCCCCATCGTCGATACCTGGTGGCAGACGGAGACCGGCGGCATTCTCATTTCGCCCATGCCCGGCGCGGTCAAGCTCAAGCCCGGCTCGGCGACGTTGCCGTTCTTCGGCATTCAACCGTGTCTGGTGGACGCGGCCGGCAAGGAACTCGAAGGCGCGACTTCGGGGAACCTGTGCCTCAAGGATTCCTGGCCGGGACAGATGCGCACGGTCTACGGCGATCACCAGCGCTTCATCGACACCTACTTCACGACCTATCCGGGCAAATATTTCACCGGCGACGGCTGCCGTCGCGACGCCGACGGCTACTACTGGATCACCGGGCGGGTGGACGACGTCATCAACGTCTCGGGACATCGCCTCGGCACCGCCGAAATCGAAAGCGCTTTGGTGGGGCACAAGGCCGTGGCCGAAGCGGCGGTGGTGGGTTACCCCCACGACATCAAGGGCCAGGGCATCTACAGCTATGTCACATTGAAGGCGGGCATCGAGCCAACGGATGCTTTGCGCAAGGAATTGCAGGACTGGGTCAGCAAGGACATCAGTCCCATCGCCAAGCCCGACGTATTGCAGTGGGCGCCGGGCCTGCCCAAGACCCGCTCGGGAAAAATCATGCGTCGGATTCTGCGCAAGATCGCCGAGAACGAAGTCGGCAATCTCGGCGACACCAGCACGCTCGCCGATCCCAGCGTTGTCGATGACTTGGTGAAAAACCGCGGCGGGGCGTAACGACCTCTGCTGTCATGGCGGATCCGTGCGCGAAGGCGCGCTTCCGGAGAAAGATTTGATGAGGTTGAATCTCCCCCCTCACCGCCTCGCTCGGCTCGGCACCCTCTCCCCGGCGGGGAGAGGGTTGGGGTGAGGGGGAAGACCTGCTTCAACATGAAACGATCAGGCTCTAATTAATTGTCGGCCTTCGGCCGACGGGCCGGCACCTATGGCTCAACGTACGCAGATACTTGTTGAGAAGTGGACCCCGCATCGCATGCGGGGTGACAAGCGTCGTTTTCAAACGCCGCTTAGATCGCCCCCGCGGCGATCAGCTTAAGCACCTGCTCGCGTTGGGTCTCGACGATCTGGGCGTTATTCTCCAGGTGCAGCTCCGCGAACACCTGGCCGGCGCGGCCATAGGCATCGGCGGCCCGCTGTAAAAGTTCGCCGTTGTGATCGGCGACGCCTTTTTCTTTTAACGCCGCGCCGATATTGGCCAGCGTGGTGGCCCACACCAGCGGCGCCTTGGTGCGGCTCTGCACTTCGATGATCTTCAGGAACACGCTCACGGCTTTGTCGAACAGACTCGGCTGGCGGGTGAGCTTGCCCATGGTGATGAGCAGGCCGCCCAAGGAGTTCTGGATATCGGCCCAGCGGTGGGGATGTTCCGTGATGGTCCAGATGGACGTGGCGGCGGAGAACGAGTCCGCTGCCTCTTTCAAGTGCGTGGTATCGCCGCTGTTGGCGGCTTCGGCGTGTAGGGCCAGTCCCAGCCGCGTTTTCAGGGCGGCGAAATCCTCGGCGAACACCTCCTTGCGCACCATGCCGAGGGCCGTGCGGTAATAGGCAACACAGCGCGCGATCAGTTTCGGCCGCGCGGCGATGTCGGCGATGAGGGCGAGCGCGTCGGCGATGTGGCTGCCGACCATGGCGCGTTCGTGTTCGGCGAAGGCGTCCAGGCCGAGTATCAAGGCGCCCTGATAAACCGCCACCGCCCGTTCCAGTACTTTCAAATCGCCGGTGCGCGCGCCGTCCAAAAGCAGCAGCGCGCCGTAGCACGCCTGCGCCGTGGCGCCCTGCGCCACCGTACCGATGCTGTCGTTTTCGGCATGGACGGTCGCGGCCTTGAGCACGGGATGAAACAACGCGGCACGGGCGCGCATGCCCTCCGCCGATTCCACGTTCACCGCCGCCAGTGCGGTGCCGAACACCAGATCGCCGGTGGCATCGTTGAAATAGGCCGGCACCTCCAGGCGCTCCAGGGCCGAGAAGGTGGCGCCATGGGCTTGCAGCGGTGTGCCCGCGCCCAGGAACCGCAGCCGCCAGGACACGCCCGGCGGGCCGCCTTTTTCCGTGGCCGTCGCGGCGCAGACCTCGCCCCAGATCAAAAGATCGGCGCTTTCGCGCTTGAGCCAGCGGCGGCCCAGGTCCACCGCCATGGATAGGAACACCGGCTGCATATTGTCGGCGCCGGGCGCCGTCAGCAGCCGGTCGGCCATTTTGACGGACACGCCCAGGCGTCCGGCCAGGCGATCGTGGATATGCCGGGTTGCCTGGCCGCTCGAGTCGCCCGCCAGCGGGCTGACCAGGATGCGCAGGGGCTCGACGCCGTAAAGCACGTCTTCCGGATCGGTGAGGGTGTCGCCCAGGTTCAAGGGCAGGTCCGCGTGTGCGTCGGCGGCCGGCGCTTCGAGAGGCCGTGCCGGTATCAGACGCCGCAGCAGACTGAGCTTTTGCAGAAACGCCATACGATGTCCCACCCCGCGCGGGACGAGTCAGGTTCAGGGCAAATCAACGCGATAAAACAACTGTTTAGCCACAACCTATTAATAAAAGGTTGGTCGCCAAGATTAAGGACCGCCCCACCTGCTCAATCAGAAATCCGAGCACCGGCCCTTGCGTTCCCAGTCGCCGAACCGGGTCGGTTCCGGGCCTTTCGGGCCGCCTACTTCCTCGGGTGCGGGCTGCGGCGTTTCCGCCGCGGGCATTGCCGGCTTTGACTTCGGCCCTTTCAGGGCCGCGGCCGTGGGCGTCAGGGCCAGGGGTTTCGGTGTGGTCATGGAACTATCCGTGGCACCGGCAGGGGATTCATTCAATCGCGATTTGGAACGTATCCCTTTTTGCAGCGCGCCCGGCATCGACATTTTCGCGTGACATTCCGCGCGTGGCCTGAGACTGAGTGCGCCATGGCACTGAAGTCTTCTCCCAAGGGTTCCAAGCCCGATCTCAATCCCGACCTCGCGGCGCGCAACGCTGCCTTGTACGTCTTCCAGTGCGTCGTGATTCATCGCCGCGCCGTCAACGACACTTTCGACGAAGCGGTGCAGGCGCTCGAGCCGCGCAATCGTGCTTTCGTGCGCATGCTCGTCGCCACCACCCTGCGCCGCCTCGGCCAGATCGACGCGGTGCTCGCCGGATTCCTGACGCGTGACCCACCCGATGTGATTCGCGATTGCCTGCGTCTCGGCGCCGCCCAGGTGCTGTTCCTGGGCACCGCACCTCATGCGGCTGTCGCCACCACCGTTGGACTGGCGCGTTTGCGCAATCAGGAGCGGCTGACCGGACTCTGCAACGCGGTCATGCGCAAGATCGTCACCGAGGGCCCGGCGCTCGTTGCCGCGCACGATCCGGCGCGGCTCAACTGTCCCGATTGGCTGTGGCAATCCTGGGCGGCGGCTTATGGACCCGACGTGGCGGCGCAGATCGCGCTCGCCCACCTCGGTGAACCGCCGACGGATTTTTCCCTGAAGGACAATAGCGCGGCAGAGGCGTGGGCCGCGCGGCTTGAGGCGACGGTTCTACCCACGGGCGCGCTTCGTCGTTTCGCCACCGGCCGTGTCGCCGACATGGAAGGCTTCAAAGAGGGCGCGTGGTGGGTGCAAGACGCCGCCGCCGCGTTGCCGGCGAAGATTCTGCTCCACGGGTTGGGGGACGCCAAGGCGGCGAATGTCATCGATCTCTGCGCCGCGCCCGGCGGCAAAAGCGCGCAGTTGGCCGCCGCCGGCTGCCGCGTCACGTCGGTGGACCTCGCCGACGCACGCCTGCATCTGCTGCGCGACAATTTGGTGCGTCTGCGCCTCTATGCCAACGTCGTCACGGGCGATGCATTGGAATGGCGACCCAATGCGCCCGCCGACGCGGTGCTGCTGGATGCGCCATGTTCCGCCACGGGCACGCTGCGCCGCCATCCCGATCTGCCGTTTCTGAAGCAAGCGGGGGACATTGCCGGCTTCGCCCAGAATCAGCGGCGACTGCTGGCGGCGGCCGTGGACATGGTCAAGCCCGGCGGATTGCTGCTTTACAGCGTTTGTTCATTGCAGCCGGAAGAAAGCCATCAAGTGGTGGATGCGGTGCTGGCCAACGATCGCCGCATCACGCAAATCCCCATTTCCGCTGATGCCGTCGGCGGCGCATCGGAGCTGCTCACCGCCACCGGCGCATTACGCACGTTCCCGTGCCACTGGGCCGCCCAGGGCGGCATGGATGGATTTTTCGGGGCGTTGCTGCGAAGGGCGGCGTAACACGCTCAGCCGTCATGCTCGGGCTTGACCCGAGCATCCAGGGCTACGGATCTCGGCGCATGTTACCCTGGGTCCTCGGATCAAGTCCGGGGACGACATGAGAATAGGCTCACAAATTATAGATATCCGCCTTGTACTGCTCCAAGCGGCCGGGCGTCGAGAACCATGCGATGGTTTTTTCCAGGCCGCGCCGCAGGCCGTCGTGCCCCGCGTACTGCGGCGACCAGCCCAATAATTTCTTCGCCTTGGCATTGCCCGCGCACAGGCGTTCGACTTCGCTGTTGTCCGGACGTAGCCGTGCATCGTCGGTTTCGATCTTGAGCTTGGTGCCCATGATCTCGGCGATGAGTTTGGCGGTGTCGCCGATGGAGACCTCGAAGTTGGAGCCGATGTTGATGGTCTCACCGATCACCGCCGCGGCTTTGCGCGATGCCATGGCATCGGCCATGGCCATGAAGCCGGCCACCGTGTCCTCGACGAAATTGAAATCCCGCGTGGGATGCAGCGATCCCAGTTTGATGGATTTCTTGCCGGCAAGTAATTGCGTGATGACCGTGGGAATCACCGCCCGTGCCGATTGGCGCGGACCATAGGTGTTGAATGGCCGGATCACGGTCACGGGCGTGCCGAAAGATTTTTGGAACGACAAAGCAATCTGGTCGGCACCGATCTTGCTCGCGGCGTAAGGTGATTGCGCCTGCAGCGGGTGGTCCTCGGTGATGGGCACGAACCGCGCCGTGCCGTAGACCTCGCTGGTGGAGGTGACGATGCAGCGCGCCACACCCAGGTCCTGGGCCGCCTGCACGATATTGAGTGTGCCCGCCACGTTGGTGTCGATATAGGCGCCCGGCGAATGATAGGAGTAGGGAATGGCGATCAGAGCCGCCAGATGTAGCACCGTGTCGCAATCCTTCATGGCCGTGCGCACGCCATGGGCATCACGCACGTCGCCCGCGAACACATCGAGCTTGCCGCGTATGTTTTTCGGCGCCTGGTCCAGCCAGCCCCAGCTGTTGAAACTGTTGTAGAGCACGAAGGCGCGCACATCCTCGCCCCGTGCCACCAGCGCCTCCACAAGATGGGAGCCGATGAAACCATCCGCCCCGGTGACGAGAATCTTGCCCAGCGGGCGCGCGGGCTTTTTAAAGGACGCCAAGTTATTTCCTTCCGTCTGCAATGGCGCGGGCCGCTTCCACGAATTCCGACGGCATCATCACAATGGTCATGGTGTTCTGCTCGGCACCCACTTCCGTCAGCATCTGCATGCGGCGCAGTTCCAGGGACGCGGGCGTCTTCATGATTTCGTCGGCGGCTTCGCGCAATTTGCGGGCCGCTTCCAGTTCCGCCTCGGCCTTGATGATGCGAGCGCGCTTTTCGCGCAAGGCTTCGGCCTCCTGGGCCATGGCCCGCTGCATGGAGGTGGGAATTTCAACGTTCTTCATTTCCACGTTCTGGATTTCCACGCCCCAGGCTTCCGTCATCTGATCGACGCGCTCTTTCAGTAGGCCGGAGAGTTTCTCCCGTTCCTTCAGCACGTCGTCCAGGGGATGCTGACCGATGACGTTGCGCAGCGTGGTCAGAGCCACTTGAATGACGGCGTTGCGCACATTCTGCACGGCGATGATGGCGAGATCGGGTTTCACGACTTTGTACCAGATCACCGCGCTCACCTGGATGGGCACGTTATCGCGGGTCATGGCTTCCTGCTGCTCGACCCCATCGGTAAGCACGCGCATGTCCACCTTGGTCGCCACTTCGATGCCAAGGGGAATGATCCAGAACAAGCCGGGACCGCGAATATCGATGAATTTGCCGAAGCGGAAGACCAGCGCTTTTTCGTATTGCTGGGCGACGCGAAATCCGCTGACGGCGAAAAAGGCGACGATGGCGACGATGATGAGGCCGATGTCCATGACGCGCTCCGCTAAAGGTAAGGTCGGGACACTATATCAGTTTATGGCGCGGTGCTGATGCGTCCCACCAGATCAAGCCACATGGCGGCGATGGCGGGCCAGCCGAAACGCACTTCCGCCCGGGTCCGTCCCGCCTGTCCCATGGCGGCCCGCCGCGCCGGATCGCCGGCAAGGGCAACGATGGCGCGGGTCAAGCCGTCCACATCTTCCGGCGCCGCCAGTAGACCGGTGGTGCCGTCCACCACTGCCTCCGCCGTGCCCGGCACTTGTGTGCCGATCACCGGCAATCCCGCCGCCATGGCTTCCAGTAGGGCGCTGGGGGTCCCGTCCACCCGCGACGGCAATACGAACACATCGGCGTCTCGGAGCAGGTCGGGCAATTCCGCCCGGTCCACCCAGCCGCGCACCTGAACGCGATCGGCGATGTTGAGGCGTCCGGCCAACGCCGCCAAGCTCGTCCATTCCGGTCCGTCGCCCGCCAGGATCAGCCGCCACTGTATGTCGAGCGGCAGTTTGGCCAGGGCCTTGATCAGCACGTCGAGACCCTTCGCGTGTACCAGACGGCCGGCGAACACCAACCGCAGCGGCCCGCGCGTGGCGTAATCGGTCTTGCCAGCAATGCCTTTCACATCGGCGCCGGCTGGAATCACTTCGATGTGCTGATGGGGGGCGCTATGGCGGGCCAGGGCCGCGAGGCTGGCCGAGTTGGCGATCACCGCGTCGGCATCCGCCCACACCCGGCGCAGGATGTTGCCGGCGAAGTGATGCCATGTGGCGAAGGTGTCGGCGCCGAAGCCGGGCACGTCACCCCCTTGCAGGGAAATCACGTACGGCAGACCCAGGCTCCGCTTCAACTGCCAACCTACCGGCCCGTTGGGCAGGCCGAAAAATGCGATGGCGGCTTCCGGCCGCCACTGCCGCGCGATTCCCGGCGCCGCCGCCATGGCAGCCAGGGCGAAGGCAATCATTTCCATTACTGAATAGTGCTCGGCCCGGCGGCGCAGGGCGCGCACGCGGTGCACCGTCACGCCGTCCTCGCAGACGATACTGGGCAGATCGCGCCATGCCGCCGTCAGGACAATGGGCTGATGACCCAGTCCGGCCATCTCGCGGGCGATGTGAAATGTCGCCACCCCGCCGCTACCCACCAGGGGCGGGTATTCGTGATTGATCAGCAGGATGCGGCGCGGCGCGGTCATCAAGTCATGAACCTTTACGAATTCTTCAGGAGCGCAACGGCATGCTATAAGCCATACTATTAACCCATCATTTACCTTCTTTCGGGCCGGAATTTTCCATGAAGTCCTGCACGAAATGCCTGCTTCCTGAGACAGCGGAAGCCACAACTTTTGATGACGCGGGCACTTGCTCAGTCTGTCACCAAATCGAATACAAAGAAGAAAAAGTTGATTGGGCCGCGCGCGGCCGGGAGCTGGATGCCCTGGTGACTCAGTTCAAGGACAAGGGCCTCTACGACTGCGTCGTGCCCTTTTCCGGCGGCAAGGACAGCACCTACCAGCTTTGGTACGTCGTCACCCAACTGAAGATGAAACCGCTTGTGGTGCGCTTCGACCACGGTTTCTACCGGCCGCAGCTGGAAGACAACAACAAGCGCACCTTCAAAATTCTCGGCGTCGATGTGGTGCAGTTCACGCCCTCGTGGCATGTGGTGCGCGAACTGATGCTTGAAAGCTTGAAACGGCGCGGCGATTTCTGCTGGCATTGTCACACCGGCATCTACGCCCACACCATGCAGGTCGCGCTGCGTTATGAAACGCCGCTGTTGTTCTGGGGCGAAAGCCTGGCCGAATACCAAAGCTTCTATTCCTACGAGGAAATGGAAGAGGTGGACGAAAAGCGCTTCAACCGCGCCATGAACCTCGGCATGACCGCCGACGACATGTATGAGTTCTTGGGCGGCCGGATCTCCAAGCGCGATCTCTATCCCTTCGCTTATCCGAAGCACAAAGATCTCAAGAAACTCGGCGTGCGCTCCGTGTGTCTTGGCAACTACGTCAAATGGGATACGAAGAATCAGGTGGAGATCATCAAGCGCGAGCTGGGCTGGCAGGGCGCGCCGGTGGAGGGCATTCCCGGCCAGTTCGACTATGAAAAGATCGAATGCTTCATGCAGGGCGTGCGCGATTATCTGAAGTACATCAAGCGCGGTTTTGGCCGTACCAATCATCTCGCCAACATCGAGATCCGCAACGGCCGCATGAGTCGCGAGGAAGGCGACCGGCTGCAAAAGGAATTCGACGGCAAACGGCCCCAGTCCCTCGATCTATTCCTCGAATATCTCCACATGACCGAGGAAGAGTTTCTCGAGGCCGCCACGCGGCACCAAGTGGACCCGCACCAGTTCCGCCCCAACGAAGTGGAGCCGGGCCCGCGCATGCCCGACTACGACAAATGGGATCGCACCGACGTGCCCTGGCCCAATCGTCCAGGAATCAAGATCGGCGGGTAAGCCGCGGCGTTATTTGAATCTCAATTGTCTCCCTCGGGCTTGACCCGAGGGTCCTGAGGCATCGAAGTGGCGACGGTGAGCGTCGTCTGTCGGTCGACGTGTTCGCCATCCGCTTCGCGAGCCGACACTCCGGGAAAATACCGCCTTACGTTGCCGAGGGCGGCCCGGTGCGTTATCGTCATTCACGAAACTGTCATCTGGGCGCTGTCGAAAGCGTAGGGATTCCAGGCGCGGAACGGATTCGCGCGGAACGGCGCCGAGGGTTCGGTGGCTTGGTCCGAGAAGCATGATGGACGGCCTTGCAGCCACGTACAAAAAGTAATGCAGCGACGTGACAGCTCACGTCTGAGAATCACAGGGGGAGAGATATGAAGCAACATCTGACCACAAAGATTGCCTGCGCCGTATTGGCCGCGTCCGCAGCGATACCCGTGGAAGTCGCGCATGCGCAAAGCGCGGACACCATGCAGGTCGAAGAGGTCATCGTGACCGCCCAGCGTCGGGAGGAAAACCTCGAGAAAGTGCCGTTGTCGGTTCTTGCTCTGAGCGCCGACGCCCTTCGGGAGCGCGGGATCGTCAATGAAGCGGATCTTCAGTCCGCGGTGCCGGGACTCGTTGTTCGCGAATCGGTCGGCGACAATAACTACACGTTCATCGTCCGCGGTCAGACGGTCGATGCCTACTCCAGCTCGCCTCCGGCGGTTCTGGTCTATTATGACGACGTCAATATTGCGCCGCACGCGCAGAGCAGCTTTTTCGACCTGAGCAGCGTCCAAGTCCTCAAGGGGCCGCAAGGCACGCTGTTCGGCCGCAACACGACCGGCGGCGCCGTGCTCTATCAGACCACCCAGCCCGGCGAAAAGTTCGGCGGCTACGTGACGGCGCAGCAGGGGAGTTACGACAGCACGACCGTGCAGGCGGCGATCAACCTGCCGTTCGATCCCAAGGTGCTGATCCGCATAGCCGGCAATTACAATCGCAACGATGGCTACGTCTACAATCTTGCCACCAAGGACTGGTGGGGCCGGACGTCGGCCAGCGCACTTCGCGGAACAATTGTTCTGAAGCCGACCGACCAGCTGACGAATACAACCATGGTGCAATACGACAAGCGTAACGGCATATCCGTGCCGAACGAATTGTCGTCGGTCTACAAATGCGGAACGCCCGGACTGAACACGACCATAGACTGCATCACAAACGGTGCCGCGTACGCCGAGCTGCTGGCGCAGAAAAAGCGCGGTCCCTATGTGTCGAACCTGAGCGCCCGAGAAGCCTATAGCGGCCTGTCGTATCTGGCGGTCAATACCACCAAATACGAAGTCAACGCCGATACCACCATCAAGAACATCGTTGGCATGGGTCGGAACTGGTCCAACGGCCCCTACGACTATGACGCAACGCCATTCACCATTCTCGAGAACACGCCGCGCGGCGAGACGATGGTCTCCACCAACTATTCCGAAGAGCTTCAGGCCCTCGGATCAACCCTCGGCGGACAACTGAAGTACACGGCGGGATTTTACTATTCGCATGAGAAAGACATCATCAATGCACCCCTGACCTTCGGTGGGTTCCTCTTTGGGTACAACACGAATTCAACCGAACGGACGATTGCCGGCTACCTCCAGGCCTCGTACCAGCTCACGGATCAGGTGGGCCTGACGGGTGGCATCCGTTACACGGGCGATCGCGTCACGCTGACGCAACTCGCGGAGTCCGTATACGGACCCGGCCACCCTGAAACGATGTCCGTTTCAAAGCCGAGCTGGAACGTGAGTGCCGAGTACCAAACGACGCCGGACATCATGCTCTATGTGACGACGCGCGGCAGTTATCGTTCCGGCGGTTTCAACTTCGCCGACAACCCGGTTCCGCAAACGGCGGCCTCCGCCGGCAATCTGTTCTATCCCGAACAGCTCAAAGACATCGAGGGCGGCGTCAAATCGTCAGGACGCCTCGGCGACGTGCCGTTCCGCTTCAACCTGGACGTCTACAATAGTTGGATCGACAACAGTCAGCGCGTCGCCTATGTGATCGTGGGCGGCGCTCCGGTGGCCCTCACGGTCAACCTCAAGTCCGCCCAGATTACCGGCGCGGATTCGGATTTCGAATTCAAGCTGGCGCCGTGGCTGAACGTGGGCGGCACGTTGGCTTACACCCATGCCCGCTTCACGCAGCCGATCGTTACCCTCTTCGGCAGCGTCCAAAACTTCGGCCCCTTCGCCGACGCGCCGGGATGGAGCGGTTCTGCCTACGCCGAGCTCTCACATGACCTCGCCGAAAACGCCGGTCGGCTGACGTTGCGCACCGACGTTTACGCGCAATCGAAATACTATTTCTCCAACCTCAACAACACCACCAATCCGGACGCCATCATCGCGGGATTTGGCTTGGTGAATTTGAAGGTCAGCTGGCTGGAGATTTTCGGCAGTCACCTGTCGGCTTCTCTTGCGGTCAACAACCTCTTTGACAAGCATTACTATGTCGGAGGTCTTCAGGAAGGTTCCGATCTTGGCGTGAACTCGCAAGTTCCCGGCCGGCCGCGGTGGGTCACCGGCGAACTTCACTATGAGTTCTAGAGCGGGATTTGGTGAAGGAGATTCGCCCCCTCTCCCCGCTGGGGTGAGGGGGAAAACCCGCCTCAACTCGAAGCGGTCGGGCTCTAGTTGAATTACGGCGGCGTGAATCAGGCCTTGGGGCGACGACGGAATGTCTCGCCGTCGTCAGTGACGGAGCGGCGTCAGTATCACCAACTTGAACTCCGGCCGGGTGGCGAAAGTGAACGTCGCCTGCCGATACGTGCGCTGGCCGTCGGCGGGATGATCGAAGGTGCGTTCACCGCCTTCGCGGCTGAGGATCAGGTGTTCGTCCCACGTCTCGGCGAAAAACGCGCTTTTGCGCCGCAGGTCGTCCACCAGGCTTTGCATCGCTGGGTCATCCATTCGCTTTCCGTAGTCGACGCGGAATTCCGCCAGCACGCGCCGCGCGCGATCTTCCCAGTCGCCGATCAGCCGCCGCGCCGACGGCGAACGGAAGATATACCGCAGCAGGTTGCGGTTCTGATCGTCGCCCAGCCAGCCCACAAACAAATTCGTCGCCGCCTTGTTCCACGCCACCGCGTTCCACAAGCCGTCGAGCACATAGGCCGGCGTGCGGATGGCGGCCACGGCGTCACTCAAATCCGGCGGCGCGGCCATGGATTCATGGGTTGGTGCCTTGGGATCGCGCTTGCCCGCGATCTCGAACAGATAGGCGCGCTCCGCCGCCGTCAGTTGCAAAGCCTTGGCCAGACGATTCAACGCGGCCGGCGAGACGGACACATCCCGGCCCTGTTCCATCCAGGTGTACCAGGTGGCGCTGATGCCCGAGAGCTGGGCGACTTCTTCGCGCCGCAGTCCGGGCGTGCGGCGGCGGCCGCGGGTGCTTGGCGTTAGGCGTGCCCGGTGGGTGCGCAGGAAATCCGCCAGCACGCGATGCTGGGGGTTTTCAGGGCGTGGACGATCGCGGTTCATGGCATCTTTTATACCAGGATAAACTGTATTCTAGTACCACTTTAAATAATGGCGTATGAACCGCGGGTCTTTCCCTGGAGGTCCTTATGACCCGCGCGACTCATCACGATCTGGTGGCCTCCCAATTTGGCACCACCGCCGCCGCTTATGTGGCCAGTTCGGTTCATGCCAGCGGCGCGGATCTGGACCAGCTTGAGGGTTTGGTGCTCCGAACCCCCCGGTCCACTGTGCTCGACCTGGGCTGCGGCAGCGGTCACGTGAGCCTGCGTCTTGCCCAATGGGTGGCACAGGTGACGGCCTACGATTTGGCCGACGGCATGCTGGATGCCGTGCGCCGCGAGGCATCGCGCCTTGGGCGGAACAACATCGTCTGCCAACGGGGGCCGGTGGAAAGCCTGCCCTTTGCCGATGCCACGTTCGACGTGGTGGTGAGCCGCTTCAGCGTCCACCATTGGCACGATGTGGCGGCGGGATTGCGGGACGCGCGGCGCGTATTGAAGCCCGGTGGGCAAGCGGCTTTCGCCGACGTGACGACGCCGGGCCGGGCGGTGTTCGATACATGGCTGCAATCCCTGGAGCTGCTGCGCGACCCATCCCACGGGCGTAACCTAAGTGTCGATGAGTGGCGACAGGCGTTGGCTACTGCTGGTTTCGTTGTAACGGAAACCACCACCCGGCGCCTGCGACTTGATTTCCCGTCGTGGGTTGCCCGCATGGGCACGCCCGACATCCATGTTCAGGCGCTGCGGTCCCTGCATGGACGTATGCCCCAGGAAGCGGCGGACTATTTTCAGCTGGAGGCCGATGGCAGTTTCACGGTGGATACCATGGTGATGATCGCGGTTTGACTTCTTCGCGTTGCGCGGTGACGGGCCGCGCGATAAACCGGGCTATGTCCACTACCGTCGCCATCATCGACTACGGCCGGGGCAACGTGCGTTCCGTTGCCAACGCCCTGGAATATTGCGGCGCCGATACCATCGTCACCGCCGATCCCCGCGCCATCGATGACGCCAGTCACATTGTGCTGCCAGGCGTGGGCGCCTTCGGCGATGCCATGGCGGCCTTGCAGTCCCGCGGCCTGCCGGAAATTCTCCACCGTCAGGTGTTCGACAAGCGCAAACCGTTCCTGGGGATCTGCCTCGGCATGCAACTGCTGGCCGATCGCGGGCTGGAGCATGGGGAACATGCGGGCCTCGGCTGGATCAAAGGCGAAGTGGTGCGCCTGGAGCCGGGCGCCGATGCCCTCAAGATTCCTCACATGGGTTGGAACGACGTGGTGGTGAAATCGGTTCACCCCTTGTTCGCGGGCGTTCGTCCCGAGGCACTCACGTTCTATTTCGTGCACAGCTATCATTTTCGCGCAGGCCAATCCGATACGGTGCTCGCCACTTGCGATTACGGCGGACCGTTCACGGCGGCGGTTGCCAAGGACAATATGGTCGCCACTCAGTTTCATCCCGAAAAAAGCCAGGACTCCGGCATCGAGCTCCTGGAGAATTTCGTGAAGTGGAATCCGTGATGCTGAAGCGCCGCATCATCCCCAAGTTCCTGCTCCGCGACGGCCGGCTGGTGAAGTACACGCGGTTCTTCGACCACGAGCGCGAGGCGGGCAATCCGGTTTCCACCGCCCGGGTCTACAACGACTATGGCGCCGACGAATTCATTATCCTCGACATCGCGCCCAGCGAAGAGTCGCGCCGGAAAGTCCTCGCAAGTATCGCCGAGATCAGCGCGCAGGTGTTCATGCCCCTGACCGTGGGTGGTGGCGTGCGCTCGCTCGCGCACATCACGGATCTGCTGCGCGCCGGTGCCGACAAGGTGACGCTGAACACCCAGGCGGTGCGCGCCCCGGATTTCGTCAAGCAGGCAGCCCAGGCCTTTGGTGATCAGTGCATCACCGTGTCCATCGACTACAAAGAAGTGTCCCCCAAGGTGTTCCGGGTGTTCGTGGACGGCGGCCGGGAACGCACGGCCTACGATCCGACGGAATGGGCTCGGCGCATGCAGGATCAAAGCTGCGGCGAAATCCTCATCACCAGCATCGACCGGGACGGAACCTCATCCGGCTACGACGTGGATATGGTCGCGCGGCTGAACGAGGCGCTCGATATTCCGCTGGTGGTTTCCGGCGGCTGCGGTGGCCTGCAGCATTGCATCGACGCGTTTTCCGCCGGTGCGTCGGCGGTGGCCATCTCCAGTCTGTTCCTGTTCACCGATCACAGTCCCATCAAACTGCGCTCGCATCTGGTCTCCAACGGCATTAACGTCAGAGCTTCGAAATCCAGCCGCAATTGATTGCCCGGAACTTCGTGATGTCCGACGCGCCATTCACCACCAGCCTTTCGACCGAAGCCCTCGCCGACTATGTGGCGCGGCAAATGAATGCGTTCTTTCCGGACGGCGACGAGGGCGATGCGGTCGAGGATGTCCTGGGCGACGCCCTCGGCCGCATGGAACACTGCGTACGTCACGTGCGCATGAAGGGCTGGTGGAAGGACGGCAATCCGCGCTTCAATCATCTCCATACCGATCAATACGCCGTGTTTCTCTATTTCCTCGCCAACGCCGCCTATCGTCGCGACGTGGAAAGTGTCGCCGCCAAGGCTTATGCCTTGAACAAAGCCCTGCATGGCCTCGATGCGTTTTACGAGGTGGAACTGCCGGGCATCTTCGCCCTGGTGCATCCGGTGGGCACGGTGCTGGGACGAGCCACCTACGGCGATTATTTCTGTGCCTATCAGAACGTCACGGTGGGCTCTGACCTGGACAACCGCCATCCGGTGATTGGTTCGGGCGTGGTGCTTTACGGCGGATCGCGGGTGATTGGCGACGGCCGTATCGGCAACAATTGCCTCATCAGCGCCGGGTGTTCCCTGCTTGGCGATAGCTTGCCAGACAACCATATCGCCCTGGGCCAGCACCCGGCGGTGACCGCCAAGCCCAATCGCCGCAACGTCATCGGCGATATCTTTCAGGACGTTTAAGGCGGCGCCAGATGGCGCATGCCGTCAGCGCCGATGGGAGAATGGAAATCCGCCGCGCCGTCATTGAGAGCGGGAAACTGGTCGAGGCGCACGATGCCGATCAGTTGGTACCTTGGTGGAGTTTCACCAAGGCGGTCATTGCCATGGCCGCGCTCGTGCTGGTGCGAGACGGGCGCCTCGCCTTGGACGAACCGTTGGTTGGCCGACCGTATACATTGCGCCAACTGCTACAGCATCGGGCCGGGTTGACCGAGTACGGTGCCCTGGCGGCTTATCACGAAGCCATCGCGCGCGGCGATGATCCGTGGCCGGTGGCGGAGCTGTTGGAACGTACTCAGGCTCATCATCTGCGCTATGGGCCGGGGCAAGGATGGAACTATTCCAACATCGGCTATCTGTTTGTACGCCAACTCATGGAGGAAACGTGCGGCGAAAGCCTTGATGACACACTGAAACGCCTCGTTCTGCGTCCCCTCGGCATTGATAGTGCGCGCATGGCGTTGATACCTATCGACCTCGTGGATGTGGCGATGGGCTCCGCAGACTCCTATCACCCCGGCTGGGTCTATCATGGCCTGTTGATCGGCACATTGCAGGACGCGGCTCTATTTCTGAACCGCCTGCTTACGGGCGAGGTGCTGCCGCGGCCCCTGCGCGATGAGATGCCTGCCGCCCACAATCTCGGCGGTCCAATTCCGGGACGACCGTGGCGTACTCCGGGTTACGGTCTTGGATTAATGGTCGGGACCACATCGAACGAGCTGAAAGCAGTAGGTCACACGGGCGGAGGTCCGGGTAGTACCATTGCTGTCTATCACTTGCCGGAGAAAACACCGCCGCTCACGGTGGCGGCCTTTGCCTTCAGCGAAATTCCGGGTCCGGTGGAAGAAGCCGCCGTCAACATCCGGTGGTAACAGCCGGAGTTGCGGCGGCTGTTACGGCTTGTCCCGGGGTTCGAAGAATTCCAGCAGGATACCGTTGGGGTCGCGGACGCCGAACACCGTCACCGCGCCATAGGGCGACATGCCCACGTCCGTGGGTGCGTAAGCCGGCGTCACGCCCTTGGCCTTCAGGGCTTCGAGGCGGGCGTCGGCGTCGCTGACGGCAAAGCGTATGGCGATGATGCCCAGATTGGGGGCATGGGCGCGGGAGCTGAAATCCTCCCCCTGGGCTCCATAATAGGTCGTGAACCTGAGCGCTCCCACATGGGGGTTGGCCGGATCGTCACCCTGGGGATGCACCAGGGCCGAGCGCTGATAGACGTTGTTGACGAGGTTGTTGGGCAGGCCCAGGGGATTGCGTCCCGGCACGTCCGCCGGCCCGTCGTCCCGGAGGAGAATCTTGAAGCCCAGTTTATCGGTGTAGAACGCCAGCGTGGTATCCAGATCGGCGACGGTGGCGAAGGCACTGGTCGCGGCGCTCAGATCCTTGGCGGCGTCGCCCTTGGCTTTGGGTCCATCCATGGGCTGAAGCAGCTTGACCACCTCGTCGGCGAATCCCTGCATCATCACTTCGCCGAAGGTGCCGTAGGCGTGTTTGACCTGCGCCGGTTGCGCGTAGGCATGCCAGCCCGACTGGCGAAATTGCAGATACTTGGCCTCCACGTCGCTGGTGGTGGTGACAAAACCGGCGAGGCCGCCCGTGTCCCAGGGCCGTCCGCTGGGCCGTGCTTCCTCCTGCGCGACGCCGCGAAATTTGATCAGCCGAATGAACCCGTTGGGGTTATCGGGATTCTGCAGCACCGCTTCGATGGCCTTGGCGCTGTCGGGCAAGGCCCAGGCGTCCAGCATTTCCGGTTGGGCGGCGCCGCGATGAATCACGCGCCAGCCGGCGACCCGCTGATAGAACTCGATCGCATCCTCCAGGTCGGGAACGCTGATCACCAGCTCCTGAAATCCGCCGTCGAACTTGAGGCCCTGAAGAACGGACAGGCTTGCCGCTCGCGCTGCGCCCGATATCGTGAAGCTGGACATGATGGCGGCCATGGCCACCAGCACCAGCGTTCCGCGCAATCCCGTCTTCAGGGTCGCGATCCGGCGCATCCATGATTTCATCGCCCGGCCTCCTGCTATTCTTGATAGAATTTGCCACATGCGCGAAACCCGCAAGCACCAATTACGTTTCAACTTCGATTTACGTCTTGGTCGTTAGCCTCGTGGTCCGATTCTAACATTCGCCTCCCGGTTCGGCAGGCCGCCTTGCGAATGTTAGGATCAAATAGGAATTGTGTTCATGCCCCGTTTTACGCCCTTTTTCCGTATGCCGTATGGTCTGGCGTGCCTCGTCTGTCTGTTCGCTTTATGCTTGGGTAGTCCGTCCCGGGCCGAGAATGTCTTGCGGTGGGCGAGCCAGGGCGATGCGCTGACCCTGGACCCTCATGCCCAGAACGAGGGTCAGACCATCACCTTCCTTCAGCAGATCTATGAGCCCCTCATTGAGCGTGCGCCTAATTTAGACAAGAAACCTTGCCTGGCTCTGTCCTGGCGTCTGGTGGACCCGACGACCTGGGAGTTCAAGCTGCGGCCCCATGTGACGTTTCACGACGGCCGGCCGTTCACCGCCGACGATGTGGTGTTTTCTTTTCAGCGAGCGCTCAGTCCCACTTCGGACATGCGCGAGATCATCGGCAGCGTCGTTTCAGTTCAGGCCGTCGATCCCCTCACGGTCAGGATCAAGACCAAAGGCCCTGATCCCATACTTCCCGATGAAGCCACCAACATCTTCATCATGTCTCGGAGCTGGGCCGAAGCGCATGGGGTGAGCAAGCCGCAGGATACCGCCGCCGCCCAGGAGACCTACGCCGTGCGTCACGCGGTGGGTACCGGTCCGTTCATGCTCGAGCTGCGCGAGCCCGATGTACGCACATCGTGGAAGCGCAATTCGAAATGGTGGGGCATGGAACAATACCCCCACAATATCGACCGCATCGTCTATGTGCCCATCAGGAACGCGGCCACGCGCGTTGCCGCGCTGTTGTCCGGCGAACTGGATTTTGTCCTCGATCCGCCGCTCCAGGATATTCCCCGCATCGAAACCGCCGGCAATCTGATGGTGCAGCGGGCGCCGGAGGCACGGACGATTTTCCTCGGCATGAATGGCGGCGAAAAGGAACTGCAGTCATCTTCCATCAAGGGCCGTAATCCGTTCGCCGATATCCGCGTGCGCAAAGCCGTGAACATGGCGGTGGACGTGAACGCCATTGTCCGCGCCATCATGCGCGGGCAGGCCGTGCCCGCCGGCAATGTGATTCCGCCCGGCGTGCATGGTTACGATAAAGCCCTCGACGCCCACCTGCCGTTCGATCGCGAAGGGGCAAAGGTGCTCCTCGCACAGGCAGGATATCCCGCCGGCTTCGACGTGCGCC
>SCTM01000102.1 GCA_004297485.1 Rhodospirillaceae bacterium | reverse complement strand
GCCCGCTACCGTGATCGCGCGACCATGCAATTGCTGTGGCGGGGCATCGCCGAATACGTGAATGCATATGGCGTCGACCTCATGTTCGGCTGCGCCAGTCTGCCGGGAACCGATCCGGAGAAACTGGCGACTCAGCTTTCCTATCTCTACCATTATCACCTGGCGCCCGAGGCTTTGCGGGCCGAGGCATTGCCGGAACGCTTCACGGAAATGAACCTTCTGCCCAAGGATGCGATCGATCCCAAACGCGCGCTGGCGTCCTTGCCGCCACTGTTGAAAGGATATCTTCGCGTTGGTGGCTTTGTCGGTCACGGCGCGGTCGTCGATCATCAGTTCAACACCACCGACGTCTGCATCATCGTCAAGACCGACATGATCGCCGCGCGCTATACGCGCCACTACGATATAGCGTCGCGCCAAGAGGCTGCCCCATTCCGAAAAGCCTCCTAGATACTTCTGTCACGCTTCCGACGCGCAGATCATCCACGCTGCTTGTTACGGTGCGGATGATCGGGTTCGCGGTCATATCGGCGTCAGCAATACTATTTATCGCGGCCCTCAATCTCCTGCGCATCGATGGCGAGCGCGCGTGCCGCTGGTACTTCTCGACCATCACGCGCCTCATGGGTATCCGCGTCATTGTCCGCGGCCACCAGAGTACGGCACGGTCGCGGCTGGTCGTCGCCAACCACGTATCCTATTTCGACATCTTCGTGCTGGGCGGACTGGTGAAAGGTTCCTTTGTCGCCAAAGCGGAGATCTCCGGCTGGCCGATTTTCGGTCTCATGGGCCGGGTCGGCAGGACCGTGTTCGTCGACCGCAAGCGGACAGCCACAAAGCATGCGCGGGATGGAATCAGAGAGCGTTTGGATACCGGCCGCACGCTGATCCTGTTTCCCGAATCCACCTCCCACGACGGCAACCGCGTACGCCCTTTCAAAAGCGCGCTGTTCACAGTCGCGGAGCATCCGACCGTCGGCGGCCATCCGGTGGTGGTACAGCCGGTATCCATCGCCTATACCCGGCTCAACGGCCTGCCCATGGGTATCGGCTGGCGGTCGTTCTTTGCCTGGTATGGCGACATGGACCTGATGCCCCACGTCTGGCATGCCCTCAAGCTGGGCAAAATCACCGCCGAAGTGACTTTTCACGAGCCAGTGACCATTTCCAGCTTCAACAATCGCAAGGCCCTGGCGGCCCACTGCACGCAGGTGTCCGGCGCCGGCGTGGCGCGCCTGCTGGCGGGACGCGAAGCAGCCTAGAGCCCTGCCCGGTCAGTTTGAATTGGAAATGGCCCAGATTCGTGAAAATAGCGCGCTTTGCATCGGTTGAGGCAAAGCGCTAAGACATCCGCATCTTAATGCCGATGGAATGCCACTGGCCCGATTTGCCATGAGCGATCAAACCACCCTTAGCCCAAACGACAGTCGCGAACCGCAAGGCGACGGCACGCGTATTGCCGCCAAGAAGCTGTTCATCAAAACCTACGGCTGTCAGATGAACGTCTACGATTCGGCGCGCATGACCGACGTGTTGGCGCCCCTGGGCTACCGTCCGACGGAAACGCCCGACGACGCGGACATGGTGATCCTCAACACCTGTCACATCCGCGAGAAAGCGTCGGAGAAAGTGTTTTCTGATCTCGGCCGCATCCGGCCCCTGAAGACAGAACGCCTCGCCGCCGGCAAGACCATGGTGATCGCCGTGGCCGGGTGCGTGGCGCAAGCCGAAGGTGCCGCGATTATCGCGCGCGCACCTTTTGTCGATATCGTACTGGGGCCCCAGACTTACCATCGGTTGCCGGAGCTGGTGGCGCGCGCATCCCGCGCGACGCCGGGCTCGCGCGGCGTGCTCGACACCGAGTTTCCGGCCGAACCGAAATTCGATTATCTGCCGGCGCCGCGCGCCCAAGGCCCGACGGCATTCCTGTCGGTGCAGGAAGGTTGCGACAAGTTCTGCACCTTCTGCGTTGTGCCCTATACCCGTGGCGCCGAGTATTCCCGTCCGGCTGCCGACGTATTGCGTGAGGCGCGCGGGCTGATTGATGGCGGCGTGCGGGAAATCACGTTGCTCGGCCAGAACGTCAACGCCTATCACGGTGACGCGCCCATGGACTCATGCGCGTCGAAAGGCACGTGGGGGCTGGGACGCTTGGTGCGGGCGCTCGCCGAGATTCCCGATCTGGCGCGCATTCGCTACACCACGTCGCACCCGCGCGACATGGACGAGGAATTGATGGCGGCCCATCGCGACGTGCCGCAATTGATGCCCTATTTACACCTTCCGGTGCAATCGGGCTCTGACCGCATTCTTGCCGCCATGAATCGCGGCCACGATCGCGATCATTACCGTCGCATCATCGACACGTTGCGTACCTACCAGCCCGATCTGGTGCTGTCGTCGGATTTTATCGTCGGCTTTCCCGGCGAACGTGATGCGGATTTCAAAGCCACCCTCGCACTGATCGAGGACATCGGATTCATTCAGGCCTATACGTTCAAATACAGTGCCCGGCCGGGAACGCCGGCCGCCGCCATGGCCGACCAGGTGCCGGAACATACGAAGGAAGAACGGCTTGCGGCGATGATGTCGTTGATGATGACAAAGACCCGCGCCTTCAACGCATCCTGCGTCGGCCGCACCATGGACGTTCTGTTTACGGGGCCGGGGCGGCACGCCGGCCAGTTGGTGGGACGGTCGCCCTATCTTCAGCCGGTCAATGTGTTCGCCGATGCCGGGCAGATCGGCAAAGTCGTGCCGGTGGTCATCACACGCACGGACTCAAACTCCCTCCATGCGGATCTGCGCGCGGACTCCAGTCGAACGGAAATCTCGTGACGGAGTCGGCGCATCTGGTTTGCACTTTCGCCGACAACGCGCTGATGCAGCAGTTGGTCGGACCTCACAACGCCAATCTGTTGCGACTGGAAGAGCGCCTCGGCGTCGTCCTGCGTAATCGCGGCAACACCATCATTATCGAGGGCGCGGCCCGCGCCGCCGCCGACGCGCAAACCGCCTTGCGTCGACTCTACGGGCGGCTGGAGAACGGCCAGCCCGTGGAGCGGGGCGACGTGGACGGATCGGCGCGCATGGCCGCGAGTGAAATCCAGGGTGATGCGCCTGAGCTCGCCATTCGAACGCGTAAAAAACACGTGGTCCCCAGATCGCCCGGACAACGGGCGTATTTCGAAGCCCTCGCCAGCCACGATCTGGTGTTCGCCATCGGACCGGCGGGAACCGGCAAGACCTATCTGGCCGTGGCCCAAGCCGTCGCCATGAAGCTCGCGGGCGAGGTTGATCGCATCATCCTGTCGCGCCCGGCGGTGGAAGCCGGCGAGCGCCTGGGGTTTCTGCCCGGCGACATGCGCGAGAAGGTCGATCCATACCTGCGGCCGCTTTATGACGCGCTGTTCGACATGCTGCCCGGCGATACCGTGTCGAAGCTCCTGGCCTCGGGAGAAATCGAAGTCGCGCCATTGGCCTTCATGCGCGGCCGGACACTCGCGAATTCATTCATCATCCTCGACGAGGCGCAAAACACCACGCCGGTGCAGATGAAAATGTTCCTCACGCGTCTTGGCGAACATGCGCGCATGGTGGTGACCGGCGATCTCAGTCAGGTCGATCTGCCGCGCGGTGTGCGTTCAGGACTTGAGGACGCCATCGGTATTGTCGGCAATATACGCGGTGTCGGCCGGGTCAATTTCACCCACCGGGATGTGGTACGTCATGATCTGGTGACCCGCATCGTCGAGGCCTACGACGCGCGCGACGCTAAGACAGCCGACGCCAAGACGAATGACGGATCCACCGACTCGTGATCACGGCGACGGCATGAACGCGGGAACCGGCACACGCATGTTGATCATCGACGTCAGCCAACCGACGGCAGCCTGGCGCAAGGCTTTGCCGCGCTCCGCGCACTTGGCGCGAACCATGGCCGCCGCCGCACTTCGGTACGGGTTCAAGACCGCGCCAGTCCGGGATAACCACACCCGCAAATCCGGCCCGCGAACGGGCCTCGAGATCAGCGTTGTCCTCACGGGCAACGCCGTCGTGCGTCGCCTGAACCGTGTTTATCGGGGCAAGGACAAGCCGACCAACGTTCTGTCGTTTCCGGCCGACGCGCCGCCGACGCGCGCGACGGCGCGCTTTTTAATAAATGGTCGGCCTGCGCCGACGGCCCCCTGGCTGCTGGGTGACGTGGTAATCGCCTACGGCGTGGCGGCCGCTGAAGCCCGCGCCGAGGGCAAAACACTGGCGGCGCACCTGGCCCACCTGGTGTTGCATGGCGTTCTGCATCTTTTGGGGTATGATCATGAGGACGACCGCGATGTGGTCGTCATGGAGCGTCTGGAGCGCGAGATCATGGCCCGTATGGGCTTCGACGATCCCTATGCCATTCCCGCCCCCGCACGTAAGTCGCGGGTGCCACGGCGCCGGGCGCTTGCCGCCACGCCAAGAACATCCCGAGCGGCATCCAAACAACGCCCATGACCGAACCCCACCGTGCGACGGCAACCGAGGATAAGCCGGCCGCGACACCGCCGCGACTGCTGGAGCGCCTGAGCCGATGGTTCAAGACCAATGGCGACGCCGAAACCGTGCGCGACGTCATCGAGGAGCTGATCGAAGAGCGGATCGAGGACGGCCCCGGCGGCGACGGTAATCTTATCGATAGCCACGAACGCCTGCTTCTTGCCAACGTCCTGCGCCTGCGGGATGTGAGCGCCGCCGATATCATGGTGCCCCGCGCCGACATTATTGCCGTGGAGGCGGAGACACCGCTCATCGACGTGCTGCGCGTTCTTGTCAAGGAAGGGCATTCGCGCGTGCCGGTCTACCGCGAAACCCTCGATGACGTCATCGGCATGGTTCACATCAAGGACTTGGCGATCCTGATCGCGGATCAGGCTGGTGATGCTGGCGGTAAAGGCGCTGATGCGGCAGGAACGGTGCTGAAACTTACCGATGTTATCCGCAAGGTGCTGTTCGTGTCGCCAGCGGCGCGGGTTCTCGACCTGCTGCTGGATATGCGTTTGAAACGCACCCACATGGCGACGGTTGTGGACGAATACGGCGGCATCGACGGACTGATCACGATCGAAGACGTAGTCGAACAGATCGTCGGCGAGATCGAGGATGAACACGACACCGACGACGAGCCGCGCCTGATCGGCCGCGACGACGGCTCGTTCGTGGCTGACGCGCGGGTCAAGCTGGAAGAATTCGAGACGCGATTCGGACAGCTTTTTTCAAACGACGAACGCGAGCAGAACGATACGCTCGGCGGTCTCGTGATCAGTCTGGCGGGGCGCGTGCCGGGGCGCAGCGAATTGATCAAGCATCCATCCGGCATCGAGTTCGAGATTCTCGACAGCGATCCCCGCCGCGTGCGGCGCCTGCGTATTCGCAACATTCCGTCGCAGCCGACGGAACATGATTAGCGCAGGCCTGCGTTGGATCAGCACCCTGCGCGGGTGGCGGCGGCTGGCGGCGGCATTCTGCGCCGGAGGACTGGCGACGGCGGCCTTGCCGCCGTTTCACGTCGTACCGGTGTTGTGGATCGCGCTGCCGTTATTGCTGGTGCTGCTTGAGGGATGCGCATCCTGGCGCAGCGCCGCAGTGGTCGGCTGGGCTTTTGGTTTTGGTCATTTCCTCAGTAGTCTGAGTTGGATCACCAACGCGTTTTTTGTCGACGCGGATACATTCGGCGTCTTCGCCATTCCGGCATTGCTGGGCCTGACCTTCGGCATGGGTGTTTTCATGGCGTTGGTTTGCGCCGCGACCCAGGCCATTCCGCCCGCGCCGACGGAGGCCATGCCCGACGAGAGAGCAACCCGCATCGCCGCGCGCGTGCTGCTGTTCGCCGCCGCGTGGACGTTTATCGAATGGGTGCGGAGTTGGATTCTGACGGGCTTTCCCTGGAACCCCATGGCGACGGTGTGGGCGGAATCCGCGACGCCGATCGGCATCGCGGTATTGCAAAGTACCAGCGTTGTCGGAACCTTCGGGCTTAGTCTTCTGACCGTGGCAACGGCGGCGATGCCCGCCGTACTGGGTCCCGCGCCGCGCTGGCGCAGAGCCTGGTTGTGGGCCGTAGCGCCACTCGCGGTCATGGCGCTGGTGGGCGCAACCGGTGCCGCACGACTTGCCTGGACGCCGACGCGCTTTGTTCCCGGTGTCAAAGTGCGCCTGGTGCAACCTAATATTTCCGAGGCCGATAAGTGGCGGCCGGAATTGCGCGATGCGCATTTGCAGGACTATGTGGATCTGTCGCTGCAGAACCGCCCCGCTGATGTGACGGCCGTGATCTGGGGTGAGTCTTCCGTGGCCTATTTCATGGACCGGGACGAGGAACACCGGCGCATCGCCGCCACGGCGGCGCCGGCCCAAGGCGTGTTGATCGCCGGTGCCGACCGTGCCCAGAGCACCGAAGCGATCTTCAACTCACTCTTCGTGATTGCGCCCGATGGCCGGATCGAAGCGGTTTACGACAAATCCCACCTCGTACCCTTTGGTGAGTATATGCCGCTGCGATGGCTGATTCCCTTCGCGGCGCTCACGGGCATGGGGGATTTCAGCACGGGACCGGGATTGACCACGATCACTATTCCGGGCCTGCCGCCGTTCAGTCCGCTGATTTGTTATGAGATCATTTTTCCGGGGCATGTCACGGCCCGCGGCGGTACGTCGCCGCGCTGGCTTTTGAACCTGACCAACGACTCGTGGTTCGGCACCGCCACCGGCCCCTATCAGCATTTCGCCACGGCGCGCCTGCGCGCCATCGAAGAAGGGCTGCCCCTGGTGCGATCCGCCGGAACCGGAATCTCCGCCGTGGTGGATAGCCAGGGACGAGTCGTCGCCAGCATCGGCCTTGGCCGCCGCGGGGTGGTGGATGTGGCCCTGCCCGAGCCGGCGGAATTCACGATTTTTGGCGTCTTAGGCAACTTTGTTTCGCTTTTGGCAGCGACAGCAACGGCTTGGCTGGCGTGGCGTTTATATCGCCGGGCCTCCTAAGTGCGCAGGCGGTTTGCTTTGCACGCCAGGATGTGTCAATAGTCGTGCCAGCAACCGCACATTCAACCGATGGTAGCCTTTTCAAGGTTACGCATTTGACGGGCCGAACGTGCCCAGGAGCGGATTACATGGCTCTCGCCCAGAAGAACACCACCAACCCAGACGGCACCGGCATGCGATCGGCGCGTGGCCGTATGCCTTCGGGAAAACCCAATCCGGTCGATGTCCACGTGGGCAACCGGGTGCGTCTGCGCCGCACGCTGCTCGGCATGAGCCAGGAGAAACTTGGTGAGTCCCTGGGGCTCACATTCCAGCAGGTGCAGAAATACGAACGCGGCGCGAACCGAATCGGCGCCAGCCGCCTTTGGGACTTGAGTCGTGTGCTCGATTGCCCGGTTGCGTTCTTCTTCGAAGAGATGGACCAAGCAACCGCCAGCGCCAGCCCGCGCAACCTGTCCGTGGAAACGCCGGACCTGGAGCCCCGCGACGGCGACC
>SCTM01000101.1 GCA_004297485.1 Rhodospirillaceae bacterium | reverse complement strand
ATTTCAAGCCCGGTGGCCGGGCTTGAAATCCCGGAATAGGCCGACGATATCGGGCATGCCCTGAACTTTTTGCACATCGATGCGCATGGATTTCGTGCCGGTCATGAGCAACGGCGTCACCGTGGTGGTCGCATTGCCGATCTTTTCGAGCAGCCCCGCCGTACCAACATCGATCTGCTTGAGATCACCAATAATCGCGTCCTGACGATCGAAGTTCTCGGGTCCAAGTTGAAGCCACGCCACGTAGTCGCTGACGATCGGATGGTCGCCGCTGTCGCTGTTGACACGGATCGCCGCGTCGAGGTCGCCGGCGATTTTGCCGTCAACGAGGTTCACGCCCCAGGCCGTCATTAATTTCTTGATGCCGTCGAGGTTGTCGCTCCCCCCCATGGTCCCGGCGGACTCGGGATTCGGATCGACGAACACCAACAACCGGCCGCCGCGCAGGACAAATTGATCGATCGCGAACTGTGTGGCCGGCGTCAAGTTGCTCGGTTGTACCAACATCAAAAGACTGATGTCTTTTGGGATATCCGTGACGTTGATATCCAACTCGCGGACATCGAAGAAATCCTTGATCTGTCCCATGACAGCCCATGGGGGAGTTTGTTGTCCGCCCATGCCCATCTGCCCGCCGCCCATACCGCCTGCGAGCTGGAGCGACGAGATCAATCCGATTTTTGCTTGATTGGGCTTGGACAGGCTGTAGATCAGCTTGGTGAGGTCGTACTCGACGAATTGCTCGCGTTCGAGGTTAAAGAAGGGAATCACCTGCTGATCGTCCGTGGCGTTGGTCGCGGCCAAACCGAAATACGCAACTTCGCCCATATCGCCCAGCGGTACCGCCTGCAGGCCAAAGCCGACGGCCCGATCCTCGGTATCGGAGAACGGTTCGGGATTCTCGTACACGACGTTGATCTTGCCTTTGGACAGCTTGGCGTATTGCTCGAGCAACTCCCGCACGCGACGATAGAGGGCCGCGTGCCGCGGACTGGCGGCACCAAGCGCCTCGGAATAATACAGACGCACCGTGATCGGCTCGTCGATGTTCTCGAACACAGGCTTGATTTGTTTTGAAATCGTATAGGCGCCGCCTTGAGTCGCATCGATACGAAATTTTCCAAGCCAGAGATTGGCCAGGACGTTGATTGAAAAGAACAACACGGCCGCAATCGCGACGGCGAGCACTGCGAAGCGCGGAGAGTCGAACCGAGACGGCATCGCGGCCACTCCCTAACCGGATTTCTTCGTATCGACCGCCATGACGGTCGCAAAGAGCCAGAACGCGATCAACGACAGGAAAAACACGAGATCGCGCAGTTCGATTACGCCACGACTCAGGGTATCGAAGCGCGTAAGAAAGCTCATGGAGGCAATCGTATCCACCAGGATGGGCGGAGCCCATCCACGAAATATATTGAGGACCATATCAATTCCACTCAGCGTAAACACAAAACACACGACTGCACCGCTGATGAAGGCGATAATTTGATTGCGTGTGAGTGCCGACATACAGGCGCCGATCGACAAAAAGGCACCGGCCATCAGGAATGCACCGACGTAGCCGATCAGGATAACGCCGTTGTCGGGGCGCCCGAGGACGTTAACCGTAAGCCATAGAGGCGTCGTGAGAAGCAGCGCCACGCCACAAAACAACCAGGCGGCCAAAAACTTGCCAAGAACCGCCTCCGTCGTGGTCACAGGCAAAGTCAGAAGTTGCTCGATCGTCCCGGATTTACGTTCCTCCGCCCACATCCGCATCGCCACGGCCGGAACCAACAGCAGATATAGCCAAGGCAAAAATGTGAAAAAGGTCTCGAGGCTTGCCTGATTGCGATCGAAGAAGCGGCCGATATAGAAAGTGAAGGCGCCCGTCAGCGCCACAAAAATCGCAATGAAGACAAATGCGGTCGGCGTCGCGAAATAGGCGGCGAGTTCACGTCGGGCGATGATACGGATCTGTCGCATGGAGATACCAGGATCAGGAGAGGAAAGAGGCGCTGGAGATGCGCCGAAGGATAGATTACTAGGCTGCGCGTGAAGGCTCCGTCTGGGCTGCATCGCCGGTCGTGATCATGCGAAATGCATCATCGAGCGTTCCGCCATCCCGATAAACTTCCGTTGCCGGGATCGCGTTAAAGCGAACCGCGCGATTGACGTCTTCGAGCAGCGTCATGCCTTGGCGAGGAGTCATTCGTAATTTGGTTCTATCGCTGTCCAGTGGTGTTTCAAACACAGCGGCCACACCGGGAAGCTGGCGCATGACTGTTGCCGCATTGGCCGCCGCCGCGGTCGGCAATACGATACTGACGGCAGTGAAATCCGGCAGGCGACGAAGAAGATCCATGGCCGTGCCGTCGGCCAGTACCCTGCCCTGACCGATGACAACGGCACGGCCGCACACCGCCTGCACTTCCTCGAGGATGTGGGTCGAGATGATAATTGCCTTGTCGGCGGCCATCTCCGCGATCAATGACCGGACTTGATGCTTTTGATTCGGGTCGAGGCCATCTGTCGGTTCGTCGAGAATGAGGACCGGGGGATCATGAATTAACGCCTGGGCCAGACCCACACGGCGTTTGTATCCTTTCGAGAGAACGTCGATAGCGCGATCAAGCACGTCCGTCAGTGCCAGATGCTCGGCGACGGCATGTACCCGTTTATCGGCGTCCGCCCCCGACAGACCGCGCACTGCGGCGATAAATCCGAGAAATGCCGCAACGGTCATATCGTCGTAGGAAGGTGAACCTTCCGGCATATAGCCGAGGCAACGCTTAACAGCAGTGGGATTGTCGACCACATCGTGACCGCAGATTCGTGCCGTGCCGGATGACGGTGTCAGGAAACCGGCAATCATACGCATGGTGGTTGTCTTGCCGGCACCGTTCGGGCCGAGAAACCCCAGGACCTCTCCCTTGCTCACGGTCAAACTGACGCTGTCCACGGCACGCAGATTCCCGAACGATTTGCTCAGGTTTTCGACTTCCACCATCCCCGGCATGAAAGCATGGCCCTTTATGCAAACCCGGCAGCGTTAAGACGCTTTTCTCGCCAGGCTGTTTCGATCACATGGAGTTCCGCTCCAGGTTTCTCACAGAGCGCGCCGGACGTTAGGCTGTAGCAGCGCCACGCGCAAGTCCCTGCAGGCGCAATGTATTTTAAAAAAATGTTCAATTTCAAATCATTAGGCCATTGCAAGCGTCCCCGTCCCGGGGTGACGATCTTTTCATCAAGGGCTTGCTCCCGTTCAAGGCCGAGCGGGTAGTTCCTGGTCGGCCGGCAGCGCTGGCGTGCGAGGGTCAAGATCGGGATGCCGCTCGATGAGGTTTACCATTTCGTCGGTCACCGCTTTTAACTGGGCGGCCACACTCGCGCCCTCGCCCTTCAAGCCGGCGGGGGCGGTCGGTGATTCGACATAACCGACGATAGTGGCAACCTGTTCCTTTATCTCGCGGACAGAGTCGGAGACATGCCGCGACTTGGGTGTATAGACATCGTGAACCATGCGTAGCGAGTTGATCAGCATTTGCACCACGGACCGCACCAATGGGTCGGAGTCCGACATCTTCTGCTCGATCATATCCTTCGCGACGAGGCTGAGCGTTGAGTCTTCCAAGGCGAACGCCGACGCGCGCCGCTGCGTCCCATCGACGATCGCCATTTCCCCGAAGAACTCGCCTTTACGCACCTTGGCGATAGGAAGACGTTGTCCATCTTTTTCCTTATATATGGCAATAACGCCGCTGGTCACGATATAGGCGGCTGTCGCCGGATCGCCCTGGCGAAAGAGATATTTTCCCTTCGGCAAAGGTAATATCTCGATCACCGGCTCATCGACCATGTCCACCGGCGGTTCATTGGCGCTGCGTTGAATATCCGCGCCTGACGCAAACTCCTCGCGATCACGTTGTTGATACGCTTTAGCCCCCTCCTCGGCTTCTTGCTGCAGTTGTTCCGCTGACGCGCGCGGTTTCACCGCCGCGACCACCGCCTTATTGATTTTATGCAAAAGCTCCATGTCCGCATCGGTCGGAGTCTCATAGTGATCGGCAATCGCCAACACCTGCTTGGTCAGTGACCCGCAAAGAATCGCCAGTTCGGTCTCCTTTAAGCGATGCGCCGTGCGCGCCGCATCCTTGAGTACGTCGACCAGGACCAGGAGTTTCTCCCTGACTTCCGGCGTAACGTTCTTGCTCTCATAGGCACCGATAATGAGATCGCATACAAAGCTTAGGCGATAACCATGGCTGTCGAGCCGGCCGTGGAGGACTTCATTCATCGAATTGTCAACGGCAACGCGCATGGTTTCGGCATCCACGGTCTGCCCGCTGGCCTTCTCAAGCATCGTGTTGAGCACGTTGATTCGCCGGATTTTCGAGGGTCGGCCCTTGCCGCGCCGGTCGGGACCGAGATAATCGCTGGTCACGACAAATGCCTGCCGGTTCAAGGTGACGCGCCGCAAGCGTTGCAACAACTGATCTTCCTTGACGGGCTTGACGATGATGTCGTCGGTGCCCGATTGCAACGCGCGTTTGACCGCCTCGGCACGTTCCGGCGCCACGAGCGTCGTGACCAGAACAAATGGATTGGTGCCGAGCTTGTTGTGGCGGATATCGCGAATGAAATCGAAGATCTTTGGGTCCAGGTCGTCACCGACCATAATGAGGTCGGGTGCAATTTTGCCGATGAGTGCGATGAGGCCCGGAAGATTATCCTGGGCGCTGACCATTTTTACGCCAGCCCGGGTCAGAATCTGGTGCAATTCCTTGCGCGTCTGATCATCGCGCTCGCCGATAAACGCGACCACCTTTTCAAGGCTGCGGGGACCGAATTCAGCCATAGCCTAGGTGCGGGAATAAGCGGTGAATCCGGGCTTCGACACACATGCAAGGCGGCGGCACTCATCGCCCGATCCTTGTAGCCAGCTATCGCCCATGACCAACCCCGCGCAACATCAACCACCGGTCCCGACCCTATTGGTCCGAACCTGCGGTATCGAATCAAGCAGTTCTTGGTTAACTTAGCACAGGTTGGGCTGGACAAGCATGGCATCCTCGAAGTTAGCCCCCTTGCAGGGACCGCTGTGGCCGTTGATCATAGGAACGGACGCCGACAGCCTGGGGCATGAGGAATCGTCAGAATGAGTTTCGTGTCACCACCATCTCGTCGCGCCGTCCTTTCCCAAGTTCTTGCGGCAGGCATAACTTCAATGTCCGCAAGCGCGAACGCCCGAGCGGGAAACAAGGAAGCCCCCGCCCCCCAACAGAGCACGTTTTTCGACCGTTTTATGGTGCGCGGACCATTTCCCGTTAGAACCGCGAACCCGCTATCGTTCCAACTTCCGAACCAAAATCGCGACCTGCTGGTACGGGTGAGTTATCCAGATCCGTCGAGCGCATGGAATAGCACGCCCTTTCCGGTGGTGCTGTTTTCCCATGGAGAACTGTCGTCGAAGGATCTCTACAACCCGATCGCCGATCTGTGGGCCTCGCACGGCATCGTGGCAATCCTGCCGACCCATATCGATTCTGAATCTCTCGGATACAAGTCTGGTGAGATGAATCAGGCGGCGGTTCTCACCAGTCGGATCGTTGATCTGACCTATCTCCTCGATCATTTGGACGAGATCACGATGCAGGCGCCGACACTTGCGGGCCATATCGATAAGGAACGCATCGGCGTCGGTGGACACGGTTTCGGCAGTGCCGCGGCCTTGGCGTTGGCGGGACTGCAACTGAAAACGTCCTCCGGAACGGCGACGGGCAGCGGAGATCCCCGCATAAGAGCCCTGATTTCTTATAACGGTGTAGGTCCCCTGCCGTTGCTTGGCGATAACTGGAGCGACATAACCGTGCCGACGTTTGCCGCCGCGGGCACCAATGACCCCGGAATGGCCGGCATTGATATCGATCAGACGTGGCGTTGGCGCATGAGTCCGTTCAGCCTCACCCACGGTAAGAAGCGCTTTGGTGTTTCGATTACCCTCGGGGATCACACTTACGGCGGCCTGATTGGCAACCAAGACCAAAGCGATAAGCCCGATGCAACCGGTCTTGCCATCGTGAACGCCATGAGTACGGCGTTCATCGCCGCACACCTTATGGACAATAGGGAGGTGAAAATATTCCTGGAGACGATCGATCTGCCGGCCATGACTGACGGCCGTGCGTTCCTCGAACGCTCATGACGGCGACGGCCAGCGAAAATCAAAAGCGTATGCTGCGCCTGCCGGCATTCCGGGCCGAAGAGATGCAGGCGGCGGCTGCAGAAACTGCGGCTATTTTCGATCAAATAACGAGCGTCGCCACAGCACCCATCCCTGATTACCGGACGGCCTATACCATCTGCATGACTCCGCGATCGGGCAGCACGTTTCTTGCCCAGGCCATGAGTAAGTCGGCGGTATTTGGACATCCACAAGAATACCTGCATCGTCTTGAGCCCAGCGCCCTGGCGGCCCATGCGGCGCGCTATGGGGCAAAGTCCTGGGAGTCATACCTTGCTGCGCTGGCGGCGCATACACGGACCGGTAACGGTGTTTTTGGGCTTAAGGCTGATCCAAATATGCTGCTGCCGCTTCTGATCGACGGCACATTCGATCGCACCTTGGCACACGGAAAGTTCATCTATGTCACGCGGACGGACCTGGTGATGCAGGCGATTTCCTTAACAAAGGCGCAGTATACCGGGTCTTGGAGCTCTCAAGTCGATCCAATCGCAGTACCCCAATTCAGTTTCGGCGCGATATACGGTAACATCCTGCACCTTGCCGAGATGATGGGCCGATGGGAATCGTTCTTCGCCTATAACGGAATCGCACCATTGCGAATCACCTACGAGCGCATCGATGCGGATATTGACGCGGTCCTTCGTGATATCGCGTCCTTCCTCCATGTCGCATCTCCGAAGCCAAGTGCTCGTGGTGCCAAGGCTCATCAACGGGATGATGTCAGTATCGCATGGCGCCATCAGTTCCAGGCGGCGCTGGCTCCAACGCAGTTCGCGGAAATTCCGTGATGTTCGATGCCGCCGATCTGCACCGACACGCAGGGACTTTCCGAGGCTGTGTCCTTCAGGCGTTCGTTCTCTCGGCCTTTTGGATCGCGGTCCCTGGTGCGGCGCTGGCGGCAAATCCCGTCGGCAAGGCGGAATACGTGGAGGGGTCATCGACTGTCACGCGCCAAGGACAGGCGACAGCGCTCAAGGCAGATGACGCGATCTTTCAGGACGATGAGATTTCGACCGGTGCCGGCTCCAAACTGCTGGTTTTGTTTGTGGACGGTACACATGCGAGCCTGGGCGAAGATGCCGATCTTGTCGTCGATACTTTCGTCTACAATCCGGACGGCGACAAAAATGGCGCCGCCCTCAGAATTGTTTCCGGCGCGGCACGCCTTGTCGCCGGTGCATTGGAAAGATCGGGCGCCAAAGCGCTGAAAATAGAGACACCGGTCGCGACAATTGGAATTCGCGGCACGGACTTTTTCATTGAGGCTCGCGGGCGTCACCTTGCTGTGGCGTTGTTTTCAGGATTCTCCATCGGCGTAACGAATGAATCCGGAACAACCGTGCTTCAGCCGGGCCAGGGAACGGATGTGCTCGGGAGAAGCGCGCCGACGGCAGCTCGACCGTGGGCATCCGATCGCATAAACCGAGCCCTGACACTGACGTCTTTCGCCCGCACGCGCAAACACCCCCTGCCCTATCTTCACGCCCCCGCCGCAGGATCCACGTTGGCGGACGCCGTGGTCGGCGGCGTCCCGGCGGTGGACTTTCGTGTCCGTATGGAGTCGGTCGATACGGCGTCCAGCGCACGGACTGGAGAGGCCACGACGGCACGTTTGCGACTGGGATATGAAACCTTGGCGATGAATGGATTCTACGCCGGTCTCAGCGGCGAGATCACCCGCGATCTTGCCCGGCCCGTAAGTAACAACGGCGTCAACGGACGCGTTGACCTACCACTGATCGCCGATCCGTCGGCAGTGTTGCTGCATGAAGGATATTTGGGGTGGGTCGATCGCGGATCCGATGGGCTTGCGCGAACCCGTGTGATTGCCGGGCGGCAACGCATACTCTATGAAAATGAACGGTGGA
>SCTM01000009.1 GCA_004297485.1 Rhodospirillaceae bacterium | reverse complement strand
GGCGTGGTGTTCCATCGCACGTCGGCGAAAGCCGTGGCCGCCATGATCGACGGCATGGCGTTGTTCGCCCTCGGCTTCTCATGGGGTGGCTTCGAGAGTCTGATCGCGCCGTCCAATCCGGCCCACGCCCGCCGCGCCGCGCCCTGGACCGAACCGGAACCCGGCATTCGCCTGCATATCGGTCTGGAAAACGCCGAAGACCTGATCGCCGATCTGGACGCGGGCCTGGCCCGCTTCCGGGATGCATTGGGGTAGGTGTGTTGATTCTCCGGCGCCTATAACCTTTCACTGTCGTTCTCGGGCTTGACCCGAGAACCCAGGGTTACGAAGCTGTATGAATGCGGAGAAATCGGCGTTTGCCGCAGCGTACCGAGTCAGCAACCCTGGACTCTCGCGTCAAGCGCGAGGGTGACGTAGAGATGATATGACGCGGCGTTCGGTTCCAAAGCAGCCCACTAAATCCGGACGTGATACACGCGCCACGCTGGAATCAGCCGTTACCCTCCATCGCGCCGGTGATCTCGATGCCGCGGCGGCAAAGTACCGCCAAGTGCTCGCCGCCGATCCGGATCAGCCCGATGCCTTAAGTCTGCTGGGACAGATCGTTCACCAACGCGACGATTCCGCGCAGGCCTTGCAGCTTATGACGCGCGCGCGCGCGCTCAGGCCCGATAGCGCGTCCATTGCTTTCAATCTCGGCCGGCTTTATCTCGACCTCCGCGATTGGGAGAAAGCCGCAGAGATCAATCGCGACGCGGTGCGTCTTGCGCCGATCAACACCGCGGCCCATTGCAATCTCGGCGTAGCGCTGACCTGGCTTGGGCGCGCGGTGGAGGGCGAAGCCTCCATCCGCACGTCCCTTGCCCAATCACCGGACAATGCCCTGTCGTGGAGCGCGCTGGGCCTTGCCCTGGCGCGGCAGAATCGCACCGCGCCCGCGCGTGAAGCGTTCGAGAAGGCGCTGGCGCGCGACCCCGCCCTGGCGGAGGCGCGGTTCAATCTGTCGGAACTGCTGCTCGGCGAAATGGACTTCGCGCGCGGCTGGCCGTTGTTCGCCGCACGATCGGAAACCGATCGCGCCAGTTTCGCCACGGGCGGTGCCATGCCGCCGGGGATTCCTCTATGGCGCGGCGAGGAGCTTGCTGGAAAAACAATCCTGGTGTGGGGCGAGCAGGGGTTGGGCGATCAGGTTCTTTTCGCCGGCATGATCCCCGATCTTCAACGCCGCGCCAGGCGGGTCGTTCTCGCGTGCGATCCGCGTCTCGTGACCCTGTTCGCACGGTCGTTTCCGGACGTGACCGTGATTCCCCAAGACGCAAACATCCAGGCCACGTTGACGATAATTCCCGTCCAGGTGCTGGTTCCCCTGGGGACGCTCGGCATGTATCTCCGGCCAGACCGCGCCGCCTTCGCGAACCAGCAGCCCTATCTCATGGCCGATCCCACCCGTGCCGACGCTCTGCGGACGCGTTACCGCCAGTGGTCGGGGGGTAAGCCGGTGATCGGTGTGTCCTGGCGCAGCCATCGCGTCGATATCGGCGCGGACAAATCCGCGCCCTTGGAGATCCTGGCGAAAGCGGCGCAGGGAAGCCCGGCTACCTTGGTCAACCTGCAATACGGCGATATAGCCACGGATTTGGAACAGGCGGCGGCAATGGGATTGCCGCTGCGCCGTGATCCCGAGATCGATCCTTTAAGGGACCTGGACGGTCAGGCCGCCCAGATCGCCGCCCTCGATCTGGTGATCTCCGTGTCCAACACGACGGTCCATGTGGCCGGTGGGCTTGGTGTGCCGGTCTGGACCTTGGCGCCCGTGGGGGCCGGCCGCATGTGGTACTGGTTTTCGCCCAAATCCCCTTGGGCGCCCAGCCTTTGGTACCCTTCGGCGCGGATTTACCACCAATCCGAGCCTGGCCGGTGGGGGCCGGTGGCCGACCGGGTGGCCACAGATTTGGCAACCGCCTATCCCGGTGGGTCGTAAGGACAAGAGAATCATTCCCCAAAACGGCCCCGAAAGGGGTTATTTTCGCCGCAATTTGCTATAAGACTACAGTCGTTAAGTTGACTGGCTCCCAGTGTGGTCCCAGGGAGGATAGGGACAGACGTAGCTGGCACCTGCGCTGGGGCCTCCCATATACACACGAGGATTGTGTCCAATGAACCTGCAGGCCAAGCCCGGCCGCGGCGATACAGCGTCAGCGACCCCTGGTTTAAAAGCCGACACGGAAACGGTTGTTGTCCGGTTTGCTGGCGATTCCGGCGACGGCGTTCAGCTGCTCGGCGGCCAGTTTGCCCAGGAAACGGCCCTGGCGGGAAACTCCCTCGCCACGTTCCCCGACTTTCCAGCGGAAATCCGCGCACCGACCGGCACGACCTATGGCGTGTCGGCGTTCCAGATCAATTTCGGATCGCGGGTGGTGAAGACCGCCGGTGACCAGCCCGACGTGCTGGTGGCGCTTAATCCCGCCGCCCTCAAGGTCAATTTAAGCCTGGTGCGCAAGGGCGGTCTGGTGATCCTCGACAGCGGCGCCTTCAAGG
Organism: Rhodospirillaceae bacterium; assembly: GCA_004297485.1. GTDB lineage: Bacteria > Pseudomonadota > Alphaproteobacteria > Rhodospirillales > Rhodospirillaceae > SCTM01. The sequence goes on along the minus strand of SCTM01000009.1, from coordinate 5,748 downwards.
AAAAAGACATCAAGCGCGCCGGGTTCAATCAGGACCCGCGCACCGACGGCACGCTGAAAGAATACCGTGTCATCGAGATCGATATTTCCGCCCAGGCGCTGGAAGTGGCCAAGCCGTTTGGCGTCTCGCAGAAGGAAGCGCTACGCACCAAGAACCTGTGGACCCTCGGTCTTGTGTCGTGGATGTACGACCGCGAAATGGCCTCCACGCAAAGCTATGTGGCGCGCAAGTTCGGTGAAGACGATCCGGTCGGCAAAGCCAATGCCGCCGCCCTGAAGGCGGGCCATGCCTACGGCGAGACACATGAAATCTCCGGCGACATTTCGCCGGCCCATTTCCCGTCCGTGAAGTTCGAGCCGGGCACTTATCGCCTTGTGTCCGGTGCCGAGGCGCTGTCGTGGGGGCTTGTGGCCGGTGCGCAGCTGGCCGGGCTTGAGTTGTTGTTGTCGTCCTACCCCATCACGCCGTCATCGCCGATTTTGCATAACCTGGCAAAGCTGAAGCAGTTCGGTGTTTCCACCTTCCAGGCGGAAGACGAAATTGCCGCCTGCTGCGCGGCCATCGGAGCGTCGTTCGGCGGTAAACTGGGCATCACCGCATCGTCCGGGCCCGGCATCGCGCTCAAGACCGAAGCAATTGGTCTCGCCATCTCCACCGAGCTTCCACTTGTGATTGTCGATACCCAACGCGCCGGTCCAAGCACCGGTCTTCCAACCAAGACCGAACAGTCCGATCTGTTCATCGCCGTGTGGGGCCGTAACGGTGATGCGCCTGTCCCCGTCATCGCCTCCCGCGCGCCCGGCGACTGCTACGAAGTTGCCATCGAGGCCGTGCGTCTGGCGACCAAGTACATGACCCCGGTGATCCTGCTGTCCGACGGCTATATCGCCAATGCCGCCGAGCCGTGGAAAATCCCGTCGATCAAGGATCACGCGCCGTTCCCGGTCACCTTCCGCACCGATGCGGAAGGCTATCAGGTATACAACCGCGATCCGAAAACGCTGGCCCGCGCCTGGGTGAAGCCCGGCACGCCCGGCATGATGCATCGCATCGGCGGCATCGAAAAAGATTCGGTGACCGGCAACATCAGCTACGAAGCCGCCAACCACCAGAAGATGACCGACACGCGCTTTGCCAAGATCGACGGCATCGCCAACGACATCCCGGAACAGACCGTGGAAGTGGGCGACACCAAGGGCAAGCTCGCGGTCGTGGGCTGGGGTTCCACCTTCGGCCCCATCAATCGCGCCGTGCACAACATGCGCGCCAAGGGTCTCGATGTGTCGCACATCCATATCCGCCATATCTGGCCGTTGCCGCGCAATCTTGAGGCCTTACTCAAGAGCTACGACAAGGTGCTGGTGGCGGAAATGAACAACGGGCAAATGCTGACTTTGCTGCGCAGCCAATATGTCATCGACGCCAAGGGGCTGCTCAAGGTTTCCGGCCAGCCGCTCAAGATCGCCGAAGTCGAGAACGCCATTCGCGCCCAATTGGACGCTTGAGGTTATTATGAACGTTCAAACCCCGCCCGAGAAACTGACCGCCAAGGACTTCGCTTCCGACCAGGAAGTGCGCTGGTGTCCTGGATGCGGCGACTACGCCATCCTGAAAGCCGTGCAGATGGCGCTGGCCAATATCGGCTCGCGTCCCGAGAACACGGTGTTCGTATCCGGCATCGGCTGCTCGTCGCGCTTTCCGTACTACATGGCCACCTACGGCTTTCACACCATCCACGGTCGTGCACCGGCGGTGGCGACGGGCCTTAAGCTCGCGCGTCCCGAACTGGACGTGTGGGTTGTGACCGGCGACGGCGACGCGCTGTCCATCGGCGGCAATCACCTGTTCCACGTCCTGCGTCGTAACGTCGATGTTAACATCCTCCTGTTCAACAACGAGATCTATGGCCTGACCAAGGGCCAGTTCTCGCCCACGTCCCGCGTTGGCCTCAAGTCGCCGTCGACGCCGGCTGGGTCGGTGGACAGTCCGGCCAATGCCTGTCATTTCGCCCTGGGCGCCAACGCCCGCTTCATCGCGCGCGGCATCGACATCCAGGCCAAGGAACTGGGCGAACTGTTCGCCCGCGCTCATGCGCACAAAGGCGCTTCGTTCGTCGAACTCATCCAGAATTGCATCGTCTATAACGACGGCGTGTTCGATGACTTCGTGTCCAAGGAATTCGCCGCCGAGCGCCAGGTGCATGTGAAACACGGTCAGCCGATGATTTACGGCAAGGCAAAGAACAAGGGCCTGCGCATCAATACGCAGACCCTGACACTTGAAGCCGTGACCATCGGCGAAAACGGCGTGACCGAAAAAGACATTCTTGTTCACGACGAGAAGAACCGCACCCTTGCGTTGTTGCTGTCGGGCTTGCGGCCGCCGGAGTTCCCCGAAGTTCTGGGCGTGATCTATTGCGATCCCGCGCCGTCTTATGAAACATCCGTCCAGGCGCAAGACGCCCAGGCGCGCGCCAAGGGTGCCGGCGATCTCGATAAGCTCATGCGGGCCGGCAACACCTGGTCCGTGACCTAGCGGCCGTCCCAGCGCCGATGGCCAGCGGACCCGACGATCACACCATCGAGATCGTGGCCTTTCCCAAGGGGTCCGTCTTGTTCAAGCAAGGCGACAAGGGCGAGGCGGCTTATATTCTCAATTCCGGCACGGTCGGTCTTTACCGCGAAAGCCTCGGCCGCCGCGTGCCGCTCGCCAGCGTGCGCCGCGGCGAGATGTTCGGCGAAATGGCCGCCACCGACGGCAGCCCGCGCCTCGCCAGCGCATTTGCCATCGAGGACAGCGTGCTGATGGTGATTCCGGCGGCGGCTATGCGCGACAAGATGCGCACCGCCGATCCATTCGTCAAAGCCATGATCGATATGCTATCGGGCAACCTTCGCCGGGTCCACGAGACCCACACGCCGAAGTCCCGCAGCCTGCTGGACGGCGTCAACGCACTCCTGCGTCAATGCGACGTAATCGGCCGCTTTCTTCAAGCGAATTTGCCGCAGGAGTTCAAAGCCGAACTATCGCTGCGCCTTAAGACGCTGGGGAGCTTGCTCAAGGAGATGCGGCGCATTGCCATGACCCATCGCGAGCAGGACCGCCGCGACGACGCCGTGCCGCACGAGGCGGATCTGCCTCACTGACGTCGTGCTCACCCGTACTGCGGAATCTGTTCCCAGCCGTAGGCGATTTCGCGCAACAGAACGCCGGCAAAGGGCCGCGTGGTCTCTCCGACTTTCACGCCGCCCAGTTCTTCATAAAACCCCCGTGCCGGATTCTCGGCGAGTACCCACACGATCATCCCTATATTGCCCGCTTCCGCGAGGCGGTTGGCTGCTGCCAGAAACAAGCGGCGACCGTGACGTGAGCGATGGAACGCAGGCTGCACATAAAGCTGGGAAATCTCGCCTTGAAAAAACCGGCGATGGCTTCGCGACGGTCCGGCGGACACGAAGCCGATAATGCGTCGGTCGTGGCCTTCGCTTACCAAGGTGAAACTGCCGGGCTCGCTCCGTTCCAGCAAGCGCACCCAGCCGCTACTGCGATTCTGAACCGTCAGGCTGTCGAGATAATGCTGGGGGATGATGCCCGTGTAGGTGGAGCGCCACGCGTCCACATGAACCGCGGCAATGGCGGGAACATCGTCGATCTCGGCGGTCCGGATTGTCAGCATGGCATTTAAGGCAGTGCGCTGAACCAGGATGCGAATGTTAGAATCAATAATTTTCTAGTGGTCCTTTGATTCTAACATTCGCAAGCCAGACCGTCGAACCGGGATGCGAATGTTGGAATCGGACCACTAGCCTATAGCATTTTCCGCAAAGCGGATAATGGTTCGCTCCGCATTCTGCGTGAGGCGGCGGTATTTTTACCTCTCTGAGGTTGGTATTCCCTAAAAAGCGATGGGGCCGTCGAGGTGTTTTACGCCCCGACGGCCCCACGGTTCTCGGTAATAGCTTTCGGCTTATCCGCCGAAGCGGTAACGCAGCCGCAGGCCGTACATGGCCGGTTCAGCCGCGATCGAACCCTCAAAGGCGGTTGAGAGCAGCGAGCCGACGACGAAGGCCGGGTACTTCTTGTTCGTCACGTTGGTGGCGAACACCGACAGATCAACCTGACTTTCGGCGACGGAATTCCAGTTCAGGTTGAGGTTGAGCAGGTCGGTCGCCGGTACGTGCCCGAGCGGCGAAGCGGCACTCGTCAACTGAGAGTCGGTGTGGACGAAGTTCCCACCGACCGACACTTCCCCGAGGCGCTCGGGAACCGGCATCTTGTAGGTGACGCCGAGCACCACCTTGTTCTTCGGCGATAGCACGAGCGGACCACCGACGGCCGCCGTCACCGAGAAGGAACCGAACAGTGGGTTCGTGCTCAGGTCAGGCAATGTCAGCGATTCAAGTTGGGTCTTGAGATAGGTGTAACCCAAATTCACCGTGACAGGTTCGACCGGCTTGATGGTGGCGTCGACTTCCACACCTTCGATTTTGGACTTACCGGCATTTATGACGGTGTTGGAGCTGCTGACGCCGGAACCAACACGCGCGACCGCGCTGGCCTGGATTTGCTGATTTTCCAGATTGTTGTAGAAGCCGACGATATCGAATGTGCCGGGCATCGACCCGCCGAAGCTGGTCTTGGCGCCTAGCTCGTAACTGTCGACCTTCTCCGGTTGAAGAATTTCGAAGCCGGGAGCGGCGGTGTTCGCCAAACCCTGGCGATAGCCACGCGCGTACTTGGCCCAAACCATGACGTCGTCGATAGGCTTGTATTCGAGATCGACCAGCCAGGTCGGCCTGTGCGACTCAGCGAGATAACTTACCGCACAATCGGACTCTTTCGTGGTGAATTTACGTGGCCGGAAGACGAGCGAGTTCGAGCAGAAAGTTACGACGCCGCCTGCAGGGACACCCTTCACCGGCGGGAAATTGTAGGTCAGCTGCGCACCTTCCTGCCGGTGCCGATCCCACGTGTAGCGCAAGCCGGCGGTCATGCTCAGCTGGTGGGTGATTTCGAACGTGCCCTGCCCGTACAGACCGTAGTCTTGGAATCTGTTCCGGATCGAGCGCGTGCTGGCCGTCCCGACCGCTGCGGCTCCGCCGGCGACGATCTGGGAAAGGACGTCCGTACACGTTAGTGTATTCAGATTGGCGCAGCTGGCGAGAGTGCTGGTCAGCTGGCCCACGGTTTGCAGTGGCTCGCTGAGTTCCATGTACCCGCCGGCCTGCCACATCAGCCGATTATCCAGGACCCTGCCGTGGGCCTGGAGTTCATCGGTCATCGACCGTTGCGCGCTCGTATACGGATAGTTGGGGTGCGTATCGAGCCCGACGAAATTATAATGAGCTCCCGCAAACGCGCCGGTTGGAACCGCCGTCACCACGCCGCCCCGGACGAGGTTAAGCGAACTGGGCATGATCAGGTTATCGCCCGAGGCGTTGTTTTGGTAGATTTCCTTGTATTCGCTGTAGCTGCCGATGTTCTTGATCGTGAGGGCGTCGTTGGCCGTCCAGGTCGTTGTGTTGATGACCTGCCACAGATCAATGAGACTTCTGGGATTGGCCTCGCTGGCTTCCACGGTGAAGATGCTGCCGGAGTCCCGCGCCACCTGAGCGCAGGCGGCATCGCCCATGAACGCACCCGCGCTGGCGCGGGTGGTCGGATCGCTTTGACATGCGAAAAGATGGTTCAACATGCCGTTGGTGTCCGAACGGCTGTAGGTGAAGATGGTGTAGTTCTCGAGGTTGT
>SCTM01000100.1 GCA_004297485.1 Rhodospirillaceae bacterium | reverse complement strand
ACGCGATCCCGTCTGCGAAGCGAGGCTGCAATTGGCCGATCAAGCCATGATGGAACAGCTTCGCGAGGTGCGCGGTGAAGACATCATGGCGCGGCGGAAAACAAGCCAGGATTATCCGTTTCTGCTTATTCCCCACAGGATGCAGAACAGTACCAACTCCGGTGGGCGTGTCGACGGTCTTATCAAGACATCGTACAACCCTGCCTTCATGCATCCGGACGACATGCGGCGCTTGGCCCTGACATCCGGCGGCATGGTCGAGATCGGCTCGCGTCACGGCAAGATTGTCGGTTTTGTCGAGGCTGACCCCAACTTGCGTCCCGGCGTGGTGGCCATGACCCATGGCTTCGGCGCCAAGCCCGGGCAACCCTACGATCCTCGGCGCGACGGCGCCAACGTCAACCAGCTCTTGCGCTGGGACGACGATAACGATCCTTATCACGGCATGCCGCGAATGGGGGCCGTGCCGATCTCGGTGGTGTCTCTTCAGCCGGCAGAGGCATTGGCGAGGGTGGGCTGAAGCGGGCGCGCGTTTGCCCCCGCGTGCTCACAGGCTGTAACGCAGTTGAATGCCATCGAAGCGGGCCCGCATCTGGCCGATCCGCTCCTCGCGTGTGACCTTGGCGGTGTCGGGAGGCAACGCTGCCGCCAATTGAGCACGCTTGACGAGTTGTGTGCGAAATACCGGCGGTGAATCGCCGAGAAGAAGTCGGTATGTCACATGGCCGCGTTCGAGACCTTGGGTGTCCATCCAATTGTGATAACCGGGATCGTCGTGGCAAAGAATTAGGCGCACCTTGCCGTCGCCGTCCACCGTGGCGCGACTGGGCGTGAAGCTTACCGGCCTGTACAGATAGTCCATGCTGGTCATGAATGCCCCCATGTTCGTCAGCATCCATAGACCGCGATGGTTGTTGAACTCGACGATGAGCGCCTCATCTGGCGCCAGCGCCCAGGCCATATTCGTGATCGCGCGTCCGCGGCGTTTGTCCGACGCCGGATCATCTGCGGGGACCGGTGGGAATTGGTTGATCCATTCGTTAAAATGACTGTTGGTGTACTTAAACGGGTGATCGGGCCAATCGTTCATCATGGTGGTGAGAAAGCGCCCGGCCCAATCCATCGCGGTCATCATGGCGTCAGGGGTCGGCACCGGTCGTGGCTCCAGCATATCGATGCGCTCGATCCGGAAACGCGCCGGTACCTCGGTCCACTTATCGAAGCCCTGACGGATGAACAATTTACGTGAACCTGGCGTGGTCGGCAGCCAGTTCGACCCGCGTTTGGGACCGCCGATATAGAGTTCGAAGCTCCCGTCCCATTCGGCTGCAAGTTGATGTCCGAACATATTTGCTTCGGGAATATCGCCAAACGGTTCGTGCAGGCTCGGCCAATCCGTGCCTGGTATTTTCTCCGGCCGTGGCCCCTGAACCGTGAAATTCAGAAACGGTGCCGTGCCCTTGTTGCCGGAGATTTTGTAGACAGACTCGCCGTCAATCCAGGCTTGCTGGTAGACGAAATCGGCGTTGTCGCCGCCGAGCTTACAGAATGGCGTGCAGAAGGCATGTATGACCGGATACCTCGTGTCCTTCGTCTCATAGGCAAGGTCGAACGCCTGACCCAGATTCTGGGTCAGAAAGCGGAAGGCATCCGCCCGGTGCAACGGCGTCGGCGGGTTGTGATCCTTGAAGACCTGGTCTCCGGCCTCTTGCAGGCGCTCGCAGAACATTTTCCACGCCGCGCGCAAGGCCTGATCGTCGCGACAATCTCCGAATGCCATCGGTAAACTCCTCGTCAATCGTAAGGTCTCGCGAGATGGGACTTATCTCGCAATCAAGCTCCCAGCGCGTGGAGAATCTCACCGATTTTATCCGCCGCTCTGCGCACCGCCGGTACACGCCCTTCCTTGTCGATCCTCGGGCCGATCATCTCGATATCAAAGGCACCTTGATATCCGGCGCTGAGAATCCAGTCGCACAACCGTTTCAGGGGGATCGCGCCGTCCCCCGGAACCGCGCGGCACGGAAAGGAACGGTCACCGTACACGTAATCACTGACCTGTACGACATGACAGCGCGGAATCGCGCGCTTGATCGTATCTTGCAATCCGGCTTCGCCCCAGCAGCCGAATAAGTCGATGCATACGCCCACGCCGGCCATTTCCGCGAGTGTTACCGTGTCGCGTAAGCTGTGCGTTATATGGGTGTCATAATATAGCTGTGGCGTATTTTCGATCATCAGCGGAATGCCCACCGACTTCGCGTGGGCCACACAAGGCGCGACCGCCGCACTGAAGCATTCGGCGGCCTCTTCCCAGGTCAGTGTGCCATGGCCGCCGCTCACGAAGTAGATGGATTGCGCGCCAATCGCTTTCGCAGAGTCAATGAGACGATTGAGTCTCTCGCGTGGCGCGCGCCATGACTCCTCGCGTGGTTCCAGGTGTTGGCCGAACGGGAGAAAGATATCAACGACGGTTTCGGCCTTATGGCCGCCCGCTCTCAGCGCGGTTTGCACAGCCGGCAGGCCTTCATCGAACACATTGCTGATGAAGCTCACGCGGCGGGCGCCAAGGTCGCGCCAATGAGCGGTGAGTTCGCTGAACGGAGCCCCGGGAAAGCATAGGGCGTTGACTGAAACGCGTTCATGCATATCGCACGCACTCCGCCAATGAGCCCCAAGCTGCCGCTGACACGAACTACTTCCGCCGCTCGATATCCAGGCCGAAGCGTTTGCGATAAGGCTCGAACTCCGCGTGTAAAGCCTCGACGTCGACGCCGATCACATCGGTGGAGTATTTGAACTTGCCATAGCGATCGCCTTTGTTGTTCTTCAGGTAATCGCGCATGGCGGTCTCGGTCTCAGGACCGAAGGGCACATCGGATTTCTCGTAAAACCCGCGGATTGTGCCCACCGGATCAGCGACGAAGTCCTGATATCTGACGTGATGGATGCGCGGATCACTAATCATGGGATCGTTCAGGGTCGCCTTATATCCGGCTCGGGCACCTTCCAACTGCTGGGCAGCCAACTCTTTCCAGTCCACGTGTCCGGTGAGCCCCTCAACCAGTTCGGCGACCAACATGATGCGGGATGCGGTCACCTGCACCGGATCACGATGCACCCAGACGATTCGGGCATCGGGATATGTCTCGAACAGAGCCGGCATCCGCTGCTGATGGAATCCCTTCAGCACCCAATATTTCTTTGGCCGCGCGTACTGGCAGTTTTGCAGCATCATCTTGTGAATGCGGTACTGCGCGCGCGGGTCGGACGGTATGCTGGAGACGTTCATGCCCATGGGCACGCGCCACCACGCGGTGGGGGTGAAGATGCGGAAATCCATTGCCCACGTGCGCTCACACTCCGGCAGGCCGTTGCCGAGCATGTCGTTGTAGGGATGGCTGATAAGCCACTTGGGGATCTTCTTGATGATCTCGCGCCAATCGTCGTCGGCGCGGGCACGCCGGGGATCATCGGGTCCGGCCAGTCCGGGTGGTGGAGGCGACGGATACATCACTTCCCAGAAGCGAAGCGCCTGCCCGTGCGGATCGACCGACAATAGCGCGTGGAGCAAGGTGGTTCCCGAGCGCGCCTCGCCGGTCGCGAACAACGGTCGCTCGATCTTTTCTTCGGCGATGGGATACCGTTTGAAGTCCTCAAAGAACGCCAACCGCGAGGTCAGGAGCCACATGCAGTTCGTCGCCGCCGCACGCTGACCGGCCTCGTGCATGCCGACGTTCCGGAGAAGCGCGGCTGCTTGGCGAAACCTGTTGGGGAATGTGTCGTCGCCCCAGTCCTTAAGTCCGGTCTGTGTCTCCGCCTGCGCGAGCAGCGCATCCGCATTCAAGATATCGTTGCTAGCACTCATCATATCCCCGCAACCAAACGCATCAATTCATCCTCTGTCTCGCGCACGTTCTGGGCAGAGCGCGCCGAGAACTTCAGGCCGGCCATGCTGCTGTAGTCGAGGATCTTGGGAACCCGCATCCCCGCGTCGACGAAGCCCTTGAGCGTGCGTGCGACTTTCTGCGGGCTGCCGTGAGGCACGCATGCGAGGATCGACTCGATCTTTACCTTCTTCAGGAAATCGAGAATCCGTTCGCGCGTCATCGTCGCCGGATTGAGGTCATGAATCCCCCGCCAGCCGTCGCCCATCGGATGCTCGAATCCAAACCGGCGCATGACATCGCCCGGAATCTGCAGCGCGTGAGCCTTGACCAGGGGCGCTTGCATAACCTCTGCGAGCTGTGCGTCGTCGCCGACGAAACAGCTGGTGATGAAGGCCGGCGTGATAGCGAGCGGATCGCGCCCGGCGCGCTCCGCGGAATCCCGAATCACTTTCAGCTTGGCCGCGTACTCTTCCGGCGTGTAAGCGCCGGCCGGCCACCAGCCATCGCCGTAACGGCCGGTGAGTTCGAGCATGCGCGGGCCCGCAGACCCCACCCAAATCTTCGGGAAGCGCCCCTCGAACGGCTCCGTATCCAGGCGTGCGTGATGGAGATTGAAGAACTGGCCGGTGAAATCCACCGGGCCATTGCTCTCCCAGAGCAGGCGAATGACCTTGAGTGCCTCCTCGAAGCGGCTCACCGGCTTTGTGAAATCGATCCCATAGGGCTCGATGTTCTCCATTTCGCCGCAACCTAGACCAAGGATGAAACGGCCGCGGGAGAGGTGGTCGAGGGTCAGGGCGGTCTGCGCGAGCAGCGAGGGGTGACGCCGCACGGTATCCACCACGCAGGTTGCGATCGGCACATTTTTGGTCAGTGCGGCGACTGCCCCCGCCACGGCAAGTGCGTCGAGATGACGGTGCGGCGAAGGGGATACGGTCGCGAGATCGGTGAACTCTGGCGTCCAGATAGAGTCCGGCCAGAAGCTGACCATGTGATCGGGAAGCCAGATCGAATGATAGCGGCCGCTGTCCAGTGTTTCTAGATTGGACATATCCAGTGGAAGCGTCGTGCGTAAAAAAGCCCCAGGCTGAACCTTCATTATTTCTTTCCTCCCCATATGCGGTCGCAAGTCTAAGTCATCGTTTTCCGAATACAAAGCGCCGCGCGGGCTTGCCGATGCGCATGCCCGCGGAATGTCGTGTTGCTCGGATTGCCTATGTACACCGTTTGCCATAGAAGTGACCTGCGCAAACCTCCCATTTGGGAGGTGGCGCGGGCCGGGTGAATACTATGCGGGACGATTCCGATATTCTTGCGCCGCTCCTGGACGGCATCTTCGAGGAACCGCTCTGGGCGACGTTTCTCGATCGCCTTCGTCGCAGGACTCGTGCCGACTACGTCGCATTGACCTTTCGCCCGCCCGGCATGCCGCTCAATGCCGTGATTCATTTGTATGCGGGTGAGCCATCGCCGCCACCCGTGAGCCAGCACTATCATAATCACCTCTATGAGCGGGATCCGCTGCCTTATTACCAGTTGAGAGAGGGGCGCGTTTACGCGCTGCACGAGTTGTTGCGATTTGGGGAGCCGGAACACGACACATTCTATCGCGAGCTGCTCATACCCAGCGGGATGATCACAATGCGAATGATGCGTGTCATGGAGCCGAGCGGTGTCAACGCCTGGCTGACTCTCTCGCGGAAAAAAGGGGATTTTAAACCCAGTGATGGTGCGTCGATCGGCGCTATCGCGCCCTATCTGCGCGGCGCCCTGCGAACGTTTGTGGCGCTGGAGCGCGAACGCTTCAACGCCTCGGTCGCGGCGGAGGCCATTCGTCGCCTCGATTTCGGTTGGCTCACCCTCAGTTCCTCCGGGCATGTGCTCGATGCGGATGCGCACGGAACCCATCTCTTGGCGCATTCGAATATCTTGCGCCGAAGCGCCACCGGGCAACTTAGCGCACGGTCAAAGCAGCTTGAACGCAAAATCGCCGCCGCAGTCAGGGCGTTGGCTGCCGACCCGTCGACTCGGCCAAGGGCGATTGTCCTGAGCCGAGATCCGTGGCTCGATATGCTTCTCATCCCAACCCATAAACGGTCGATCTCCGCCAAACCTGATCCTGCGGTCATCGCCTACATTCATGGCGACAGGTGGTCGTCGGCCGATCGGTGCGAGCAGCTTGCCGAACTTTTCGGGCTATTGCCGAGCGAATCCCGGCTGGCGCTTGCGCTCACGCGCGGCATGACAATCGCCGAAGCGGCATGCGAACTCGGCCTTACAGTTGAGACCGCGCGCAACTACTCGAAGAAGATTTACGCGAAAACCGGAGCGCGCGGGCAGCCTGATCTCGTTCGTTTCGTCCTGCGAAGCGTCCTCACGATCGCCTGATGCCGCTGCACTCAATGCTGCGGGCTATTACGTTGCCAAGACCTGATTTGATGGTCGGTGCGGACAGGCGGTTGCTCAGATTCTGATTTCGAGATTGTTTGAAGTTATTGGTTGGATTGGGCTAGGGTCTTGGCCCGCGTGGCGTTGAGCCGCGCGCCTGAGGACGTTGTCCTGGCCATCGATAGGTGCCCTTAGGTACCTCACGAACTGGGAGGGGGAATGCCGATGTCCGATGCGAGTTTCGATTTTGTCATTGTCGGGAGCGGCGCAGGCGGGCTGGTCGCGGCCATCACCGCCAAGCTTGCGGGTCTGCGCCCACTGTTGATCGAGAAGACACCGCTGATCGGTGGCTCCTCGGTGATGTCGGGCGGCGTGCTGTGGCTGCCCAACAATCCACTCATGAAGCGTGAAGGCATCGCCGACTCCCGCGAGGAGGGTCTTCGGTATATGGCGAACTTCGTCGAGAAGGATGCGCCTTATTCGACGCCCGCACGCCGCGAAGCCTTCATCGATAATATCGAGCCGATGATGGCGACCATGGAAGCGCAGGGCATGAAGTACCGGCGCTGCCATGGCTATTCAGACTATTACGACCTCATGCCGGGAGGGAATGCTCCTGGACGAGCGATCGAAGCGGAGTTGTTCAACGTCAATCGCCTTGGTACGTGGAAAGCACGCCTGCGGTTGCCGTCTGTGCCGATGCCGATCCGCACTTCGGAAGCAGCGACCATGCTGACAGTGGGCGTTACGCTGAAGGGCAAGGTGATGGTCGCGCGGGTCGCCGGCCGTATCGCGCGGGCCAAGCTCACCGGCCAAACGGTGCTGGGCAGCGGCGGTGCGTTACAGGGCCGGATGCTGGAAATCGCGCTCAGGCTTGGCATTGATATCTGGACGGAAGCGGGTCTTGTGGACTTGGATATACGCAATGGCCGAGTCGAGGGTGTGCACGTTAATCACGCCGGGCGTCAGATGACCGTGGGTGCTGCGCGCGGCGTCCTAATCTGTGCCGGCGGGTTCGCTCACAATTCCGCGATGCGCAAGCAATACCAGCGCCCCCCGATTTCCGACGCGTGGACCTTCTCCAATCCTGGCGATACCGGCGAAGCGGTCAATGTGATGGCACAGGCGGGCGCGGGCCTGGCGCTGATGGATGAGGCATGGTGGAATTCGACATGGTTCGGTCCAGGCGGAAAGAAGGACCAGATCGTGCCCGAGCTTGTGAAGCCGCACGGGATTCTGGTTGATCATGCGGGCAAGCGTATGGTCAACGAAGCGAATTCCTACATGGAGATCGGACGCGCCATATACGATCGGCAAGCGAGGACGCCGGCGATCCCTGCGTGGCTGGTGATGGATGCGCGATCGCGCAAGCGCTATTTCTTCGGTATGCAATTTCCAGGTCGGATGCCGCGGGCATGGGTCGAAGGGGGCTTTGTCAAACAGGACAGCACGATCGCCGGACTGGCGCAGAAATGCGGCATCGATCCGGCGGGGCTGGAGGCCACGATCGCGCGCTTCAACGGATTCTGTGAAACCGGCGTTGACGAGGATTACGGTCGCGGCAACAGCATCTACAACCGCTATTACGCCGATCCGACTATGAAGCCCAACCCGTCGCTCGGCGCCATTGCCGCGCCGCCCTTTTGGGCCGCGCCGCTCTATCCTGGCGATGTGGGTACCTGCGGCGGGGCAATGACCAACGAGCGCGCCGAGGTGATGCGTTCGGATGGCAGCGTTATCGACGGCCTCTACGCGGCGGGCAACTGTGCCGCGTCCCTTTGCGGGCCGTACTATGTCGGCGCCGGGCAAAGCATCGGCACGTCGAGCGTGTTCGGTTATATCGCCGCTAAACAAGCCACACGTTGAGTCCGTGGTCTAAACGGGCTAACTCGCCGCGCGTGCCAAATGCCCACGGCGTCCACGTGCTGCTGCCCGGATCGACGCCGCTCGTCCGCGCGTATAATAATCATCACTGTTGATTATAATGTCCAGCGACGCGCCGGTAGGCTTGCAGTTCGTGGCCTGAATCTGAGGCTATTGCCGGGTGGTGCCGTTGCACAGGCCGGTCAGCCATCGACCATGCATGGTCAACAGGAAGCCATGGGAAAAATTTGCAAAAGCCGGATAAGCCTTTATATAGCAAATCACCGAAAACCTTATAAACACTGGGCTTCCGCCAAAAATGCGCCGCGGAAGGCCCGTCAATCTTCAGAAGGATCGCGTCATGGCCCAGATCTCCGATGTCGTCATAGCCTCCGGCGTGCGTACCGCCGTAGGCGCTTTTGGCGGCAGCCTCAAAGACTTGTCGCCGACGGATCTCGGCGCGCGGTGTATCCGTGAAGCGGTCCGACGCGCCGGTGTCGATCCTGCCGTCGTGGGCAGTTCGGTGTTCGGCAACGTCATCCAAACCGAGCCCAAAGATGCGTACCTGGCGCGGACTGCTGCCGTCGGCGCCGGCCTGCCCATCACTGTGCCGGCGCTGACTTTAAACCGGCTTTGCGGCTCCGGCATCCAGGCCATGATTTCGGTGGTCCATCAGATCGTACTGGGGGACGTGGAGGTTGCCGTCGCCGGTGGCGCGGAATGCATGAGCCGCGCGCCCTACGCCGTTCACGCCCAGCGTTGGGGCCAGAAAATGGGCGACGTGAAGATGTTGGATATGCTCACCGCGACGCTCACGGACCCGTTCGGCAATGGGCATATGGGTATCACAGCGGAGAACGTCGCCACGAAATGGAAAGTTAGCCGCGACGATCAGGACGCATTCGCCCTTGAGAGCCAGCATAAAGCCACCGCGGCCCGCGCGGATGGGCGCTTCAAGGATCAAATTCTGCCGATCGAGATTGAGAGCCGCAAGGGCACCGTGGTTTTCGACCAGGACGAATACATTCGCCCAGAGACAACGCTCGATGGCCTAAAGAGTTTGAAGCCGGTATTTAAACAGGGCGGAACGGTCACGGCTGGCAACGCTTCGGGCATTAACGATGGTGCGTCCGCCTTGGTGCTCATGTCGAGCGATGCGGCAGGACGTTACGGCGTGAAGCCGTTGGCGCGGATCGTCGGTTATGGTCACGCGGCGGTTGAGCCGTCGGAAATGGGGATCGGTCCGATTCCCGCCGTGCAGAACGCGATGCGCAAGACGGGCCTTTCCGTCGCGGACATGGATGTGATCGAGTCCAACGAAGCATTCGCGTCGCAGGCCATCGCCGTGGCGCGGGATCTTAAGTTGCCAATGGATCGAACCAATCCTAACGGTGGCGCAATCGCCATCGGGCATCCCGTCGGCGCCACGGGAGCCATTCTCACTGTGAAGACAATCTATGAACTCAAGCGCATCGGGAAACGCTATGGCCTGATCACCATGTGCATCGGCGGTGGCCAAGGCATCGCTCTTATCATCGAGAATTTGAACTGATGCGGGGGTTCTCGTTTGCGCCTCTGCCGTGCGGCTCGATTATTTTGGCAGTCTGAAGCCAGTCGCGACGATGGAGGTGGACACGAATCCCGTCCGTCCGCCTGGAACCACCACCTTCAGCCATCGTTTGTCGGTACTGACCTCGATGACGTTGAGTTTGGTGCCGTTCCGGAAGGTGTATAGGGCTGAGCCCTCGGTACTCGGTGCTGCAAATGCAGGCGCGCCGTTGCGCGCGTCCACGATGTAGTAGAATTGTGCGGATGAGATGGAATCCTCAGCTGTATCCGGCGCGACCGCCGGAAGTTCCGCGCCTTGCACCACGGATTTCGAAGGCACCGCGCCTGCTGGCGCGGTGACCTGAGGTGCGGGGGATGCCGGCACGCCTTGCTGCGTTATGGCATCCGGCGATGGGGCCTTTTGGGGCTCCGGGGTCGATGGTGTGACTGTTTGAGTTTCCGGGCCCGGTGCCATGACTTTCTGAGGCTCTGGGGGCGCCGGTGCCACTTGCTGTAATTCCGCACTTGGTGCCGTGGCTCGCGGAAGCGCCGCGCTCGGCGGCGGGGCTTTTTGGGGCTCCGGGGTCGATAGCGTGACGTGTTGCGTTGCAATGCTCAGCGAAGCAGCCGGCTGAGGTTCGGCATGCGGTGGCATCGTCGCGGTTGCCGTTACAGCTTGTGAGCAGAGGGTATCAAGGGACTGGTGAAATACAATTCGCTTGCCCGCGAACGCGCTCTTGTCGTTCGTTTCCACAACTTCGGTCCGAAACGTGATGCTTGGCGTCGAAAACGAAAGGCCCGTCGCGACAGGCGTATCATCAAACCAATCCAGCACAACGAACGCGGTTTCCTTATCGACCAGATTAAGAGTGAGATCGTTTTGATTCGTTTCGCTTCGGTCGCGGCTGGTCGAACCGCTTGGTATCCACGAAAGTTGTGTCTTGCCGGCAGGCACATCAAGAACTGTAACCTCGGGATTCTTCGACACTCTGTCGACGAGGTTGCCGTCGAGATAGAGGTCGCCCCGGGGAATACGCATGTTCTCGCGCTGAGGAAACTTATGATTTAGACCCATGGCAACAAAGATACGGGCGCCACAGGTCGGCGCTTCGAAAGCGCTCAGCCCGGTGACGTCGGCGCCAGGCAACTGGGGGCGTATGGATGGCGTGTTGTCGGCGCACGCCGCCAAGGACAGAAGACAGAAAATAACCGCGTGAGCCGGCGTCAGGTCTTTGGTGGCGCTTTTTAAGGTGCGCGTGATGCCTGGCGATGAATATTTCGGGTGAGGTGAGGCCATAGGTCCGAGCATGATATTCGATGGGGCGCGGCGAGTTGAGCACATAAATCTCCAAACGTACATTCCCCGCGTGAGGCCTCGAATGACGTGTCCCTCCGGATATTCACCTCTGATGGAGTCAAGTCGGCCGCGTCATGCGATCCGGCATGTTATGGGTCCGTTCCGCGGAAGGATGCGCGCTTCGGTATTAGGCTGAAAATGCACGATTGGCGTCGCGTCGCCGCTCGGCCTCGCCCTCTATGACGTTGATCAGTTCCGGACGCCGGCCGGCCAATTCGCGGAAGTTGGCGATGTCGAGGACCAGTAGCAGGCTGGGACGAGTCACAACAACGGTGGCGGAACGCGCGGCACCGAATAGCAGGGCCATCTCGCCAACGAAGTCGCCGGCTTGGAGTTTTTGGGGTTTTGGGCCGATCTCGACGCTGACTTCGCCCGAAACGATGAAATACATGGTGTCGCCGGCTGCACCCCGGCGGAATAGTACAGTGCCGCTCGCCACGTCCCGCGCGTGGACCAGACTCACGATATCTGCGATGGCCGCGGCGCCCAAATTCTGGAAGAAGGGGACCTGGGCCACGAGATCCCAGTTCCGCAGAAAATCGCGGCGTCGCAGTTCTTCGGCGAAGGCGTTGGCAATGATACCGGCCCAAAGCGCGAACACGGCAATGCCGCTGACCATGACCCAGCCGGCGAGAAGACGCCCCCACAGAGTTTTCGGCACCACATCGCCGTAGCCGGTGGTTGTCAGGGTTACGATTGCCCACCACATCGCGCGCGGTACGCTGCCGAATAATTCGGGCTGGGCATGACGTTCGAAGAAATAGGCGACGGTGGATGCGCCGAGGAAGACCACGAAAAAAACGGTCATGACGGTGAAGAGGGCTGCCCGCGCGCGCAGTGCCACGCGTATCAGAAGCAGAAGCCCGGTTGAGTGCCGGACGTATTTAAGCGCCCATACGATGACGAAAAGTTGGGCATCTCGATACTCCGGTACGTATAGCCATGCCAACGGCAGCGCCAATGCCCCGGCGGCATCGATCAACCCGTGCGGCGAAGCAAGATAATCGGCGCGGACGCGCCATGCGCTATCAGAGTCAATGACGCGCCCTTCCGGCGCGACCCATATGCGGACCATGAATTCCGTTGCCAGGATCGTGGCGGTGGCGATGACCACAGCAATGAGAATTTGATCCCAGCCGCTATCAGGGTTCACGGCGGTATCGAGGATCATAGCCGCCAGCCCGCCCGTTACAACCAAGGGCAAGACGAAAGTGTCGATCCAGGCGCGCCGGCCGGCACTCTCCATGTCGAGTGCTCGAAATAGGGCTGCCCGGTTGCATCTCATCCAGATCGATCCATCTTTTTCCTTTGACATGTCGAGCAAGCGGTCACCTCACCACGATATTTTCCGTCATTTGGCTTATGCAGAACCTTGCCCACCATGATCCAGGTCAATTGACCCAGCGGAGAGCGTAGGGCTATGAGGCAGTGGTGGAAGTGCATCGCCTCGCCTCGCCATGTCAAGCAAAGAGGCGTGCCTGTTCTGTCGCCCGCAACATTGCCTGCGGCTACGCTGCAGCCTACTATGGTGGCCAGTCTGAGGGTTTCTCGTAGAATATCAAATACATAGATGCGAACGCGATGTCTAATGAACCTGTGCCATCCCATGCACCCGGAGCGCCATTCGAGCTAACGCCCAAGACGGTGCTGCTGACCATTGCGCTGATGCTGGGCATGATCATGCAATCGCTTGACGCCACCATCGCCAACGTTGCGTTGCCGCACATACAAGGCAGTATGAGCGCTGCCCAGGATCAAGTCACCTGGGTGCTTACGTCTTATGTGGTGATGGCGGGGATATGCACACCCCTTACCGGATTTCTCGTCATGCGATACGGCCGCAGGCGGCTTTTTTTCTTATCGGTGACGTGTTTCACCCTTGCGTCCATGCTCTGCGGCGCGGCGCAATCCTTGGAGCAGATTGTCCTCTTCCGCATGCTGCAAGGCGCCGCTGGCGCTTTCCTGATGCCGCTCTCCCAAGCAGTTGTCATGGATATTTACCCCAAGGAAAAACACACGGTCGTTTTGTCGGCCTGGAGCATGGGTATATTGGTCGCTCCCATCCTGGGTCCGACCATTGGCAGTTACCTGACTGAGACCCTATCCTGGCGGTGGGCGTTCTATATCAACTTCCCATTCGGCCTTCTTTCCGCGGTCGGTGCCGCGCTTCTCCTGTCCGAGAGCAAGCGTGATCCGCATACCAAGTTCGATTTGCTCGGATTCGTGTTGCTTGGTACCGCTATCGCCGCACTGCAATTGATGCTCGACCGGGGCACGACGCTCGACTGGTTTTCTTCGAGCGAGATCGTCACTGAGGCGTTGCTGGCCGCGCTCGCGCTCTATGCTTTCATGGCACAAATGTTCACGGCCGCCCATCCGTTCCTGAGTCGGACGGCGTTCAAGGATACCAACTACATCATCGGTCTCTCCATCGGCTTCGTTTTCATCCTCGTGGCGCTGGGAACCTCGGCCATACTCCCAACGATGTTTCAAAGCCTGATGGGGTATCCGGTGATTACGACCGGCTTGCTGCTCATGCCTCGGGGCATTGGCAGTTTTTGCACCACAGCCTTCGTCGTTCGCTTGATGCGTCACGTCGATGCGCGCGTGTT
>SCTM01000099.1 GCA_004297485.1 Rhodospirillaceae bacterium | reverse complement strand
CTCAAGCGCGGCGAAGGCACCCCAGCCACCGAGAAAAGGCCACGCCCGTCCTTGCGAGACCGCCTCACGTCCGAGGGAGCCGGCGATAAAAGCGCGGGGGGTGAAATAAGAACCGAACAGTCGCCACTAGGCCCCGGGTTGAGGCGTCGGTTCTTGGCCGAACCCACCGCGCGGGCGGCGGCTGGCATCGGAGCCGGAACTGGGCACCGAACTGCGGCGGCCCGGGTCCCGGGGACGCGGTGCCTTTTCGGTCTTGTCGATAGTCTCACCGCGCAACAAAGCTTCGATCTCGTCACGGCTCAGGGTCTCATGCTCAAGCAGTCCCTGGGCGATGATTTCTAGTTGGTCGCGGTGATCCTCAATAATTTTCCGCGCCGTCGCCTCGCCTTCCTCGACGAAGGCACGCACTTCTTCATCGATCAGCCGGGCGGTCGCGTCGGAGACATTCTTCTGCTGAGTCACGGAGTAGCCAAGGAACACTTCGCCCTGATTGTCCGTATAACGCAGCGGCCCAAGCTTGTCGGAGAAGCCGTATTCGGTGACCATCTTGCGGGCGATATCCGTCGCACGGCGGATGTCGTCCGACGCACCCGTCGTGACCTTGTCCGCGCCGAAGGTCAATTCCTCGGCGACGCGGCCGCCGAACAGACTCGCGATCTGCGCGCGAAGCTCATGCCGCGACATGGAGTACTTGTCCCGCTCAGGCAGGAACATCGTCACGCCCAAGGCCCGGCCGCGCGGAATGATCGTCACCTTGTGCAACGGCTCATGACCCGGAACATGGAGCATGACGAGGGCATGGCCGCCTTCGTGATAGGCGGTCAGCTTCTTTTCATCCTCGGTCATGACCATGGACCGCCGCTCGGCGCCCATGAGCACCTTGTCCTTGGCTTCCTCGAACTCCTGCATGCCGATCACGCGCTTGGTCTTGCGCGCCGCCAACAGGGCCGCCTCGTTGACCAGATTGGCGAGATCGGCGCCCGAGAAACCCGGCGTGCCGCGGGCGATCACCTTGAGATCCACGTCGGAACCCAAAGGTGTCTTGCGGCTGTGTACCTGGAGTATGCGTTCGCGGCCGAGGATATCGGGATTAGGCACAACCACCTGACGATCGAAGCGGCCCGGACGCAGCAGCGCCGGATCGAGCACGTCGGGACGGTTCGTCGCGGCAATCAGAATGACGCCTTCGTTGGCCTCGAAGCCGTCCATCTCCACCAGCAGCTGGTTGAGGGTCTGTTCACGCTCGTCATTGCCGCCGCCGAGACCGGCGCCGCGATGACGGCCCACGGCATCGATTTCGTCGATGAAGATGATGCACGGTGCGTTCTTCTTACCCTGCTCGAACATGTCGCGCACGCGCGATGCGCCGACGCCGACGAACATCTCCACAAAGTCCGATCCCGAAATCGTGAAGAACGGCACGTTGGCTTCGCCGGCGATGGAGCGCGCCAGCAGGGTTTTACCGGTGCCCGGCGGGCCGACCAGCAACACACCCTTGGGAATCTTGCCGCCAAGGCGCTGGAATTTCTGCGGATCGCGGAGGAACTCGACAATTTCCTCAAGCTCTTGCTTTGCTTCCTCGACGCCGGCCACGTCGTCAAACGTGACCCGGCCCTGCTTTTCGGTCAGCAGCTTGGCCCGGGACTTGCCGAACCCCATGGCCTTGCCGCCGCCGCCCTGCATCTGGCGCATGAAGAATATCCATACGCCGATCAAAAGCAGCATGGGGAACCAGGAGATCAGCACACCCCAGAACGACAATTCATTGTCGCTGCGGGGCACGGCTTTGATCGCTACGCCGTTGGCGCGAAGCGTCGGCACGATGCTGGGGTCTTCGGGCGCGTAGGTCCGGAAATCACCGCCAGACTTGAATGACCCGGATATGTTGCTCCCCTGGATCACCACGTCCTGGACTTCGTTGCGTTCCACCGAAGCCATGAAGTCGGAAAACAGAATCTCTCGGCTGGCGCCGTGCGGCGCGGCACCCTGAAACAGATTGAATAGAGCCACCACACAAACCAGGATGATGACCCATAGCATTAAGTTGCGGCTGATATTCAAACTGGCCTCGCCTCTCGAACCGTTCCGGCCCAACGCCACATCAGCGCGGCGTCATCAGGCAAACAGCGGGATTCGTGAGATGGTAAATAGTGCGCCAAACTGCCCGTGCAAGCAAAACGTTTGTGGTGCAAACAAGTTACATCCCCGTCAGTTGGGGGGCACGGTGTTATTTCGGCCACATCGGCGGCCAATCATCCGAATTCCGTCAGGGAGGGGGCAAATCCCCAGAATATTGGCTCTTTTAGCTGCAATCGGAGGTCGGCGCGGACATAACCGGCCCATGGAACTGCCGCGAGCCCCTGCTCGTCCGTCATCATTGGCATCCCGGCGCGAATCGCGGGATGAATGGCGGGAACATTGCCCCCGGCCGTGACCAGCTTCCACGACGGGGCCGTCAGGCGGCACACGACCAGCGCGCAGGGAGCACTGTGAGGCACGCCAATGCTAAAACGGCGGTCCCAAAGAACGGTTTCGCCCGCGTTCACCCGCACATCTTCCGTGATCGCGTCGGCCTCGCGGCAGATCAGAATTTCTGTGCCGTCGCGCATAATGTGACAACCATGGAGCGTGGAATCGCGCCAAGGCCCCGCGATCATCGACCCATAGAGGCGCTCGAGGCGCTCGAAGCGCGGGCCATAAATCTCGCCCGCCGTCGTGGTCAGGACCCGCGTGAGCGCCCGAAGGGCAATTTCCGCAGGCGCCGCAACAAACGCCGCTAGATCGATATGGGCCGCGCCCCAGGAATCCCAGCGGCATGTCTGTGCCAAGAGCGCATCAACGGCCGTCTCAAGCGCCTGCCGCGCCCGCTGAAGATGCGCGATCGTTGCCAGCAGCCGCGCGTCGTCGAAGCCTTCCGCCGCGAAAATCGCTCTCGCTTGCCGGAACCGGACACGGGCCGACTTACGATTGCCGTTGGACGGGTCCTCGACCCACCCCTGCCCCGCCGCGACGCACGTCGCTTCGAGCGCATTCTTCCGGAATGACAGGAGCGGCCGGAGAAGATCGACTCCCGCCCGGCGGCTTTTCGGCGCCATTGCGGCCAAACCGTCGACTCCACTGCCGCGCGCCAGACGGAGAAAAAATGTTTCAATTTGATCGTCGGCGTGATGCGCGACACACAAGCGCGCATGTCCGTTGGCATGACACCAGTTCAAGAGCAGATCGTAGCGTGCGGCACGGGCTGCCGCCTGTGGACTCCGGGAGAGTCCGCGCTGGGATGGCCCCATACGCCAGGGCAGCACCGCATGAGCAACACCGAGGGCTTCACACCAAGCGGCGACTTGTGCCGCTTCAGTGCCGCTCTCGTCCCGCAGGCAATGGTCAACAGTCAGCGCCGTGAGCGTCACTTGCCGGCGCGCGCACCACTCCCGCAGAAGCAGAAGCAGCGCCATGCTGTCGGGCCCACCTGAAACGGCGACAGCAATTGCGCATTCGTCGGGGATCGAAAAGGCTGCCATTGCCTTGGCAAACGCCACGGCATCGATTGGCGTCGCCGCATTGGCGGTATACTGCTCGACGCCGTGATCAGTCATATCCGCGGCTGGTGAACCGGCGTTCGCTTCGCCTGTCGGCGCGCGGGTCATGGACATTTAAGCTTGGCGCGCTCGCTTTGTGCATCCTTGCGAATCTTGTCGTCCGCATCGGGATACTCCTTCGGAATGCTATTGAAGGCGATGCATGCCTCGGAAACCTTCCGCATACGCTCCAGGGACATACCCATCTTGAGGAGATTGTCGGGCCCCTTCGCACTCTTACGATAGTTCTGGTAGCCCGTCATATACTCCACCGCCGCCTGCTGATAATCGCCGCGGGCATAGAAGGACTCACCGATCCAATACTGCGCATTGGCCGCGAGCGGATCGTTGGGGTTGGCTTTGAGGAACGCGCGCAGCGCGGCTTCGGCACTGGCGTAGTCCTGCCGAAAAATATAGCCGGTGGCGAAATCGTACTGCTGTTTCGGGGTGCCTGGCGGCAAGGCGACTTTGGCGGATGTGCCGACGGAAGCGACAGAATCGGAGCCCACAGCCGCGGGCGGCGGCGGAGCCTTGATCACGGGCGGTGCCGTCGGCGCCGCGGCCGCTGGTGGCGGAGCGGACGCCGCCTTTGGATCAGGCGGAAGCACCTTGCCGCTGGCATCGGTGCGGATGACAAATCCAGACTGGCCATCGACCAGTGGCGCCGCGGCAGCCGTTGGTGCCGTGGCGCTAGGGGCTGGCGGCAGGGATGAAGATTCAGGTTGCTTCGCTACCGGTTGCGAAAGGGGCGCGTTGGGGTCGTAAACAGGAGCCGCGGCCATTGGCCCCGCCACGGCGGGGGCCGGCACCGGCGCAGCCGGGGCCGCCGCCGCAGGAGCCGCGACCGCCGGCGGTCGACCGCTCGCCTGTTCAAGGGCGGCCACACGCAGGCTTAGGTCGTCCTGAACCTGCTGCAGTTGCTTGGCCATCTGTGCGTTCTTGAAACGCAACTCCTCAATCTGGCCGGTCAGTTGGGCGACGGTTTGTTCAAGTGAGAGCACGCGCACCTGGAGGTCGCTCACCGTCTCGCTGATCGGCGCGTTTCCCGACTGAGACCCACCGGAATTCCGGCTTCCGGTTTGGGCATTGCCGGCAACCGGCACGAGACAACATACGGCGATGACAATTCCGGCCCATGCGGCGCGGCGCGACGAAAATGTTGAGTTGATCATGTGCAACCTATTCCACGTCACCGTGCGCACCCGAAAGCCGTCCGATCAAACCATGCTAACGGCGAAATCCGGCAGAATGCGGGCAAAAAACAGGGCGCCGGTGACGAGATGGCCATACGGCCAATCCGGTCACACGGCGCCCCGCGCAACACCAGCGCGACCCCGGCGCTCAGCACCGGGGTCGCAAGCGTGATTACTTACTGAACCGCCGAAACGCCGCGGCGATTCTTAGTCCAGCAGCTCTCTTCCGAAGCGACGCAGAGCGGGCGCTCTTTGCCGTAAGAGATCGTCTTCAGACGACCGGAGCTGACGCCGAGCGAAACCAAGTACTGCATAACGGCTTTGGCGCGCTTGTTGCCAAGACCAAGGTTGTATTCCTTGGTGCCGCGCTCGTCGCAATGCCCTTCAACCGTCACGGTCCGCGACGGATTCTGATTCAACCACGCGGCCTGGCCGCGGAGGATCGCCTGAGCATCCGGACGGAGATCATATTTGTCGAAGTCGAAATTGACCGTATTACCGACGACTTGGTTGAAATATTCCACGGAATCCGGGGCCGGACCCGACGGAGCCTGTGCCATCGGCGCGCTCGTCGCGGTGCCGGCGGCCTGTTCTTTCTTCGAGGCGCAGGCGGCGAGCAAGACCGCCACGGCGACGACGCTCAAAAAACGGAGGTTCATTAGTGTTTCCCCTAACTTCGACTGGTGTTGAACGGCAGAGACGCACCTCCCACCCGGGAAGCTGCCCCAATTACGGCACCCTTTTAGCAAGAAACCGGCAAGAAGCAAGCGTCTCACGTCAGGGATAAGCGCCCTATCCCCATCATATCTATAATTGTTTTGCCCGTGTTGCAAAAAAACGAGTCAGAACGAATTATGCTATGCGGCGATTGTAGCCCTATATTCAACCTTTAGACGTGTGTCGGCAATGACGAAATCCGCCGCACCGCACCTACTGATTCAACGGTGACCAGGCAGGGTCGGACGCATCCTGCGGAGTTACAATTTCTCTTTGATTATAACCAGTTAGATCAATCGAATACATCCGGACACGGCCGCCGTTTGGAGCCTGAGCGTAGTACATGAGCACCCGCCCGTTGGGAGACCAGGTTGGGCCTTCGACCAGGAACCCTTGGGCAAGCTGGCGTTCTCCCGATCCATCGGCCTTTATGACCCCGATATAGAACTGGTTTTGGAAGATTCGGGTATAGGCGATGAGGTCGCCCCGAGGCGACCAGACCGGCGTGCCGTATTTGCCTTGTCCGAAGGTGATGCGGTGTGGATTGGAACCGTCGGCATTCATCACATAAATCTGCTGACTGCCGCCGCGATCAGAATTGAAAGTGATCTGATCGCCTTTGGGAGAATAACAGGGCGACGTGTCGATGGCGGTACTGTCGGTCAGCCGCGTGGTCTTACGCGTGCGCAAATCCATCTCGTAGATATTCGAGTTTCCACCGACGGCCATGGACATGATGATTCTGTTGCCATCAGGAGAGAACCGCGGCGCATAGGTCATGTCGGGGAAATCGCCGAGCACCTCTTGCTTGCCCGTATCGATGTTCAACACGTACACCCGCGGTACGTTATGGAAGTACGAGAGATAAGTGATCTCCTGCTGCGTCGGCGAAAACCGCGGCGTCAGCACGAGGCTTGTTCCGTCGGTAAGATAGCTGTGATTGGCGCCATCCTGATCCATGATGGCGAGGCGCTTGATGCGCTTCAGTGCCGGGCCGCTTTCGGCGATATAAACGATACGGGAGTCGAAATAGCCGCTCTCGCCCGTAATCGCCGTGTAAATGGCGTCGGCGACCATGTGCGCCGCGCGCCGCCAATTTTCCGGCTGCGTCGAAAACGCCTGCCCCACCATCTGTTGCGCCCCAAAGACGTCCCAGAGCCGGAACGAGATTCGCGCTTGCCCATTCGGCATCGCATCGACGACGCCTTGCACGAGCGCCTGCGCGGATAGTGAGCGCCAGTCGACAAATCGCGGCTGCACATCTAGGGACGGCAGATCCTGCAGGAAGCCTTTGGGATCGAGCGGACGAAACAATCCCGAGCGCTCGAGATCGGCGGAGATGACAGCCGTGACGTCGCGGCCGATCTGCTTGGTCTGGTCGGTGCCGCCCGGAAACACCGGTATGGCGATCGGCATGGGTTCGACCCGGCCACGGGTGATGTCCAGGCGCACTTCCGCCCGTGCCGTGATTGTTTGCCCGACGACCGCGGTCAGCAGCGTCAAGAGGAATACGGCGATCGCGGCTCCGGGGCGTGCGCGGGTCATATCGGCCATGTGGAGGAGTTCCCTTCGGAGTTGCACGGGTCGAGCAGCGGCCTCGCTGAACGAAGCCTCATGTTGTGCGGCGATTGTGGCGAGGACGTGTCGCAATTTCAAGGAGCCGCACCGTTGAGCGAGCAGCGGCGAGTCTAGCAAATGTCCGCGCTTCGCCAGTACAACCATCGGCCCATGTCAGTTGATCCGCCCCTGGGGCGAAAAATTAAGCACCATCTCCTTCAACTCTTCATAGTGCTCCGGCGATATGGGAACTCCCGCGCACCCAAGTACTGCGATCCGCGCGTTGTTGGCAAAAGTCCTGAATTGGGCGTCGGCGAAATAGCGGGTCATGTCGAGAATTTCGGCGCGCTGAACGCTGCCGTCGAGCCCGATATAAACACGGATCTCAACCGACAAATTCTCGATCCCCTCCATGCCGGGATCGATCCGCCAGCACCCCTCGAAGTGATGCCGTATGGCATCCAGTTCCGTCATGGTGGCGCGGTCGCTCACGCTCGGCGCCTGATTGTTCGTTGACGTGTCGGGCGTCGGCGCTTTTGGCCCCGCCGCCTGCGGCTTCGGCTGCTGCTTTTGAATATCCTTCAGCAGCTTTTCCAGCGACGCCATATCGTCTTTCTTCTTCGGCTTGGGCGGCTGCGGCTTTGGCGGCGGCGGCGGAGTCACCGGCGGCGCAGGCGTGGGCGTGGGCTTCGGCGGCGGCAAGGGTTCGGGCGGCGGCGGCGGCGGAGTCTGATCCGGAGGCGGCGGTGTGTTATCCGGTTTCGGCGGCTCCGGTTGCGGCTGAGGCTCCGGCTGCGGCGCAGGCTCATCGGGCTTAGGTGCAGCTTTAGGCGGCGCGGTCGTCATCTCATCGATCGGCACCAGATCAACGATCAACGGCGGCTCGATCGGCGTGTCATGATGCAAATAGGGCCAGCTGATCCAAAACGCGCCGATCACGGCGGCGTGAAAAGCAATCGACAGGACAAAACCGATCGCCGTGTTGTCACGGCGTATCGGAGTTACCTTCGGATCGGACAGGCTCTTTGCGCGCGCCAATATTCTATCCCCGATTATTGGGGCGTCTGCGGCGAGGCGCGCTGCGGTTCGGTGACGAATGCGACCTGGGTGATGCCGGCGCTTGTCACCGATGCCATCACCTGCATCATCAATCCATACGACACGTCCTTATCGCCTTTGACATAGATACGTAGCTCTGGATTAGCTTCAACCATAGCGGCCAACCGTGCGCGCAGACTATCGGCGTCGACCTTGGTGTCGTTGAGCGTGAGGCCGCCGTCGCGTTCGACATAAAGCGTCAGCGCCTTGTTGTCCTGCGGCAGAGACTTGGCCTTGTTGGTCTGCGGCAATTTCACGTTGACGCCGGTGGTGAGCAGCGGCGCGGTGACAATGAAAATCACCAGCAGCACAAGCATCACGTCGACCATGGGCGTGACGTTGATCTCCGCGATCGGCGCGAACGCGCGACGACTTCGCTTTGCCCCGCCAGAAGGTTTGATGAATGACGCCATATTACGGCGCCCCGTGCGGCTTCGACGTATCCAGCTGCCGCGATAGAATCGCGCCGAACTCGCCCGCGAAATTCTCCAGCCGCAGCGCATAGCGGGACAGATCGCTGGAAATCTTGTTATAGGCCACGACGGCGGGAATCGCCGCCACCAGCCCCAGGGCGGTGGCGAACAACGCCTCTGATATGCCCGGCGCCACCGTCGCGAGGCTAGTGTCCGAGGACGCGCCGATGGCGGTGAAGGTATTCATGATTCCCCACACCGTGCCGAACAATCCCAGAAATGGCGCAACCGAGCCGGTCGAGGCAAGGAAGATCATGCGCCGATTGAGATGATCCATCTCGCGTTCGAGACTGATCTTCATCACGCGATCGATACGGTCGGCCAGCAGTCCACCGGCGGCATTTGCGGGCGGCAACCCACCCTTGCCCGAAGACCGGCGCCATTCGCGCATGGCCGCGACAAAGATCGACGACATCGGGTCCCGCGGGCGAGCGCCGATTTTCTCGAACAGGTCTTCGAGCGATGCGCCCGACCAGAAGCGCTCCTCGAACTGCTCGGCCTGACGAAACAGGCTACTCAGCCGCAGCACTTTGTCGAAAATAATCGCCCAACTCCACAAGGATGCGAGCCCAAGACCGAAGAGAACGATCTTTACGACGATATCGGCCTGGAGAAACAAACCCAGAATCGACAGATGACCCGCGCCGAGCGCCGCCGTGCCTGCTACCGTGCTATCCATGCTTCATGTCCTGTTACTTGCTCCGCGAGGGAGTCGTCGAATGGGATGTTTTAACCAACGTCTTCATGCGGGCACGTACGTCCGGTGGTAAACGGCCGGCCCGGCCAGAGGTCTGCATGCAGGCGACGTGGGCCCGGAACGTCACCAGTTCCTCGCCGAGATCCTGTGCCGGTGTCAGGCGGCGAATGACTTGGGCGATGGTGGCGGTGGCACCGCCAAGCTCGACCAGATCGGACTGCACCATCAGCATATCGTCAAGACGCGCGGCCCGCTGATAATCAACCTCGCCCCGGCGCACGACGAACACCAAGCCATGATCGTCGCGCAATCGAATCAAGTCCACGCCGATCGCACGCAGCATTTCAGTGCGGGCGCGCTCGGCAAACCGCAGGTAGGTGGCGTGATAAACGATTCCACCCGCATCCGTATCTTCGTAGTAGACACGAATGGGCAAGAGGTGCGTTCCGTCGCGTAGAACGCCGCTCGCGGGAAGCGGCAGATCGGATGTTGCCATGTTCACGGTTCATCCTCCGCTTCCGGCAGGAGTTCAAACTGTGCCGCCGGACGCGACGGCACCGGCAGGCCGATCTGGCGAAAACCCTTGTCGCTGAGAACCCGGCCGCGCGCGGTTCGCTGGATCAGCCCTTGTTGGAGCAAAAAGGGTTCGATGACGTCCTCGATCGTATCGCGTTCTTCCGCCAGGGCCGCCGCCAGCGTCTCGGCACCCACCGGCCCGCCATTGTAGTTCTCGGCGATGCAGGACAAGTAACGCCGGTCCATGGCGTCGAGACCAAGAGCGTCCACATCGAGCCGCCGCAACGCGCTGTCGGCCACACGCACCGAAATTTCCGGCGATTGATCGACAGCGGCAAAATCGCGCACCCGCTTTAGTAGGCGCCCCGCCACACGCGGCGTACCACGCGAGCGGCGTGCGATTTCCAGGGCACCATCGGCGGACACCTTCACACCGAGCACTCGGGCGGCTCGACCGACAATCTCCACCAGGTCGTCCACGTCATAGAACTCCAGCCGCAACGGAATCCCGAAGCGGTCGCGCAGCGGCGTGGTCAGCAGGCCCGAACGGGTGGTCGCGCCAACGAGCGTAAAGGGCGGCAGGTCGATGCGCACCGACCGCGCCGCCGGCCCCTCGCCGATGATGAGATCCAGCTGAAAATCTTCCATGGCCGGATAGAGAACTTCTTCTATGGCCGGATTGAGGCGATGTATCTCGTCGATGAACAGCACATCGTGGGGCTGGAGATTCGTGAGAATCGCCGCCAGATCGCCGGCACGGGCGATCATGGGACCGGAGGTGGCGCGAAACCCGACCCCGAGTTCGCGTGCGACGATTTGCGCCAGAGTGGTTTTTCCAAGTCCCGGCGGGCCATGGAAAAGCACATGGTCGAGCGCCTCACGGCGCTCACGAGCGGCGGCAACGAAGACCGCCAGGTTTTCGCGCACCGCGCGCTGGCCGATAAAATCAATCAGCCGCTGCGGCCGCATGGAGGCATCCGCATCGTCGTTCAGGGTTCCGGGCGATATAAGCCGCTCGTCAGCCACGGGCACCACCCTCCTGCCCGCCAAGCTCGCGTAAGGCGGCGCCGATCAACTGGGCGATGGGAGTACTTTCGCCGAGCTGATGGGCTGTGCGGCTGACCACCGTAAAAGCTTCCGTACGGCCGTAACCGAGGTTGACCAGCGCCGATACGGCATCATCGACCAGGCGACCAGCCGGAGCTGGTGAATCGCCGCGCCCGGTGGGCGCCGCGAGTGGCGCGGCAAAGCCGGGCAGCCGATCCTTGAGTTCGGCGACAATGCGCTGCGCAAGCTTGGGGCCGACGCCAGCGGCGCGGCGAAACGGCGCATAGTCCCCGGCGGCCACCGCCCTTGCCGCTTCGTCCGCCGACAACACCGACAAAATGGCGAGCCCAACCTTGGCGCCCACGCCCTGCACGGTGGTCAAAGTGCGAAACATCTGCCGGTCCGCAGCCGTGGAGAAACCATAAAGGTGAATGTGGTCCTCGCGCACATGGGTCTCCACCGCCAGATCGGCGGCCTGCCCCACGGCGAGATCGGCCAGCGTGCGGGCAGGCGCGAACACCAGATAGCCGACGCCGCCCACATCGATGACCGCTTCGCCGTCACCGATGGAATCGACACGTCCGCGCAGTTTGGCGATCACGACCGCACCGCCTTGCGCGCGGCGGTACGTGTGCCCTCGAGCTGACGCACGGCTGTCGCGCGCAAATGAGCATGGCTGATGGCGACAGCCAGGGCATCCGCCGCATCCGCCGTCGCGCAAGACCCCGGCAGCAAGATACGCACCATGGCCGATATTTGCGCCTTGTCGGCATGACCGGCGCCGACGACGGATTTCTTCACGAGATTCGGTTTGTATTCCGATACGGGCAAACCCGCGACCGCGGCGGCCAGCATGGCGGCCGCGCGGGCGTGACCGAGTTTCAGGGTCGAAACCGGATTCTGGTTAACGAAGGTATCTTCAATCGCGCACTCGCCGGGCGTATGGGTCACGATCAGATTCTGGACGGCGGTGAATATGAGCCGCAGGCGCTCGGCAAGCGCGAGTGTCGAATCCGGCTCGATCACACCCTCGGCGATAAATTGCAGACGATTGTCGATGGCATCGACGATACCCCAGCCGGTATGACGCAATCCGGGGTCGAGGCCCAAAATGCGGACAAGGCCCCGCGCCGGTTCGTGAGCTACCGGCCGTGCTTTAGCTGCCGAGTTTGGCCATGACCTCATCGGACATTTCATAGTTGGCCGCCACGCGCTGGACGTCGTCATTGTCGTCCAGGGCGTTGAGCAGATTCATAAGAGTCTCGGCGGTTTCTCCCACGACATCGATGGTCATGGTCGGCCGCCAGTCGAGGCGCGCCGTTTCCGGCTCGCCGAGGGCTTCTTCCATGGCCTTCTGCACCGCGTGGAGGCTATCGGGCGCGCAATAGATGTCGTGACCGGTAGCGCCGGAGACCACATCGTCCGCACCGGCATTGATGGCCGCTTCCATCACCTTATCCTCGCCGCCAGCGGCGCTCGGATAGTGGATGAGACCGATACGCTGGAAATTGAAGGCCACGCCCTCGCCCATGGTGCCGCCGTGCTTGTTGAAGGCGGTACGGAGATCGGACGCCGTGCGATTGCGGTTGTCGGTCAACGCCTCGACAATGATCGCGACCTTGCCCGGACCGTAACCCTCGTAACGTACCTCTTCGAAGTTCTCCGTATCGGCACCCGCCGCCTTCTTGATGGCCCGCTCGATATTATCCTTGGGCATGCTTTCCGCTTTCGCGGCGGCAATGGCGGCGCGCAGGCGCGGGTTGTAGGCCGGATCGGGCAGCCCCTGCTTGGCCGCCACGGTGATTTCGCGGGCAAGTTTGGTGAACAGCCGGGCGCGCTTGGCGTCGCGGGCGCCCTTGCGGTGCATGATATTCTTGAATTGCGAATGGCCGGCCATGTCCCGCTCGACATCTCCAAAAAGTGGCACAAGGGTACTAAAGCCAGGGACAACAGCCCAGGGCTTATACCAAATGTTGTGGCTAGTGGTCTGATTTTAACATTCGCATCCCACTTTGGGGAGGCTCTCTTGCGAATGTTAAAATCAAAGGGCCGCTAGCGCGTATAGGTCTTAGCGGAGCCTTGGATTTGACATTCGCTGCGCAGTCCCTCGGCGATCTGGGTAGCGCGTGTCAAATCCGCTCCACCAGGGGCGAGAAGCCGTCCACAGGGGCGCGGAGCCGCCGCAGCTCGGTCGCGGCGGGTGCCCCATGGCACGGTCGAACCGCTACTTCTTCTTTTCGGCGCCGTAGTTCTTGAGAAACTGCTGAGCCCGCTCGATAGCTTCCTGGAGGTGCCGCGGACGCACGATATGGGCAACGCTGGCGCGCACGTGCATGAGCAGGTAGCCGAAGTGATGATACATGGCATCGGCGTCCTGAAGTTTTTGCGCCAACTCCAGCATGTAATCGCGCAGCTCCGCGTCCTTGTATTTCTCAAAAACCGCATCCGCCTTTTTGTAGAGTTCGTCGATCGTCTCTTGCATTTTTCGGTCCTCTTTAAGCGCGTGGAGCGGATTTGACAGTCGCTACGCAATTAGCTGCGGGACTGCGCAGCGAATGTCAAATCCAAAGCGCCACGAGATTCAATAGTTTCCGAGCGGTCCTATGATTCCAACATTCGCACGACAGCCCGCCGCACAATATCATGGGTTCATCAGAACGGTAGCGCCTGCCTTAACGCGCCACCCACCCGGATCGGCTCGACCCGCATGGCCAATCCCGTGCGGTCGTCGGTCTCGACGTAGACGCCGCACAGTGTCCCCTCGCCTTCGGCCGGCTCAAGGCGTTCGCCGCGCATTTTTGTGATGAAACGCTCGGTGGCAACGGTCTTGTCCATGCCGATCACCGAATCATAGGGCCCGCACATGCCGGCATCGGTCTGAAAGCCCGTGCCGCCGGGCATGATGCGCGTATCAGCCGTGGGGATGTGGGAATGGCTACCGACCGCCATGGAGACCCGGCCGTCGGCGAGATGGGCAAGCGCGCCTTTCTCGCTGGTGGCCTCGCCATGAATGTCGAGGATGATGGCATCGGCGGCTTCGCGCAGAGGATGAAGGTTCAGGGCGTTTTCCAATGCCCGAAACGGGTCGTCGAGGGCATCCATATACAGACGGCACATGACCTGGATCACGATCACGCGCCGGTTATCTTTCGTCCGGTAGAAGCCGATCCCCTGGCCGGGCGTTTCAGGGGGATAGTTCAGCGGGCGCAACAGGCGCGGCTCGGCGACGATGTAGGACTGGATTTCACGCTGATCCCAGGCGTGGTTACCGGTCGTGATCACATCGACGCCGGCCGCGAACAGCGACTGGCAAACGGCGCTGGTGATGCCATAGCC
>SCTM01000098.1 GCA_004297485.1 Rhodospirillaceae bacterium | reverse complement strand
TGAAGCAGCCTTCATCCCGCAGAAAGCCGGCAACCGCCGCCACCAAGCCGGTGGCGTCAGGACAGGTGATGGTCAGTATGAACTTGGCTGCGGTCATGGCCCTCGTCCCGGCGGACATTCCAAAAGAGCGAAACGCACGCGCCGCATCTTCTACCCCGGAATTGTCGGAAATTCCTATGGATTTTGCTGGACCACCACGAGGAACCGGTCGTCGGGAACATGGGACGTCCCTACGGACGTCCTTGGTCTTTCATGCAATGCGCCAGGATTGGCTATCCGAATAGCGCGGATTCGAAGCGTGCGACGGCACTCTCCCATGCGAACTTGGACCAGAATCGTGCGTGGGCGGCATTGCCCATAGTGAGCCTCGTCTCGTCATCCTCGACGAGCCGCACGAGCGTGGTACGCATGGCATCAGTGTCGTTGCCGTCCACGATCAGGCCGGTTTCGCCGTGTTCGACGGCCTCGGCGGTTCCGCCATCAGCACCGGCAATCGATGGAACGCCGAAGGATGCGGCCTCGAGGAAAACAATGCCAAATCCCTCCACGGAATTCCGCTCCCGTCGATTGGGCATCAGAAAAAGATCCGCGGACCTTAGTAGCGCCGCCTTTTCGGGCTCCGTAACGCGGCCGTGGAACCGCACGGTGCCGCCGAGGCCATTCTGATCGACCAGCGCGGCTAGCCTTTTCTGATCGTTGCCCTCGCCGGCAATGTCATAGACCAGCCGGGGATGCGCCGCCTTCAGCTGAGGCAAGATACGAAGCACCGTATCGATCCCTTTGCGCGGTTCAAGCCGAGCGATCGTGATGAAGTGCAGCGCTTTGTGGCGGTCACGCGGCCTGAGCGTGGACACCGCGCCCTCAGGTGGACTCACGCCGGGCGGTATGACCTGAACTCGCGTTTTGCCGGTCACGAAGGGCGCCACAAGCGCCGCCGTAAAGGCAGAGTTGGCGGCCACCACATCGGCCTTCGCCAGAGCCGCGATAAGTCGTCGGGCCTTGCCGGTTCCCGGTTCGACCAGAAACTCGCTGCCATGGGCGAGGCAGAGAACCCTGGCTGAGGCCCGTGGACCGAAGTGTTCGAGACTTTTCCATGTATCGACAACGACCGCACGCACGTCGCCGACGGAAAGGCGGCCCGTGGCGGCGCGTCCTTTGAAGTAGCGCCGAAGAGGACGCACTCCACCGAAGCGGCGAATAGAATAAGTACGCAATCGATCGACTCGCTGCGCCGTCCTCGCGGTGTCGCAAAAGACCTCCAGGTCGTGTCCGCGCGCAGCCAGCGCGTCGGCGAGGCCCGTGACGTAGAGCTGCGTGCCGCCAATGTCGGGCAGAAAGTTCTGCGTGTCGAACAGGATCATCGCAGTTGGTTGTGCTGGACGAGAAGGCCGACGTCAATTGCGGTCGGCGCGAGGGCGGTCGTTGATCTCAATCAATGTCGGAACCTCGGCAACGCGTAAGGATAAACAAGCGGTGGCAGCCTTCATGCGGCAACCATCCGTCTGAACCGACTGGAGAGATGTTGTTTGGGAGGCGACGGTTTGATTAAGGCACGTCGGCTGCGCCGGCCACTCAGGTCGTCCTTGCGGGCGTGAACGAGGAGAAATGGTGGCGGAACCGACCGTAGGACCCGGAACCGCACGTGGAAAACTCATTATCGTAATTAAATTACATATTATTCCACCAGAATAGAATTAATGATCATTATACCCCATCTCAAAATGATTGACTCCTAATTGAGAATCATTATCAATACCTCAGTAATGAGAATGATTATTATTTGCTAAAGAGACAAAAAATGGCGATACCCGTATCCAGATGGTTTGGCTTCTGCGCAGTTCTCGCAACGCTGAGCTTTGCTTGTCCTTCCGATGCCGACGACGGCGGCATCGTCATCTTGATCAAAGACGGCCAGTTCGTCCCGAACGAGGTTCCAATTCCCGCGGGTCAAAAGGTAAAACTGATCGTGCGCAACCAGGATAGCTCCATGTCGGAATTCGAAAGTGTCGAGTTTCATCGCGAGAAAGTGGTTACCCCCGGGGGCGAGGTTACGGTTTTCGTTGGTCCGCTCGAAGCGGGCAGCTACGAGTTTTTCGACGACTTCCACCCCAAGGATCGGGGCCATCTGGTCGTGAAGTAAGGGCACATTCATGCTTGCGACCCTGATCATCGTCTTTCGGGAAGTCATCGAGGCTGGGTTGGTGATCGGCATCATCCTCGCGGCGACCCGCGGCGTGCCCAAGCGCGGTCTGTGGATCACCGGGGGCTGTGCCGTCGGCGTCTTAGGTGCCTTCATGGTCGCGGGGTTCGCCAGTGAGATTTCCTCTGCCGTCGAGGGCGTCGGCCAGGAGTTGCTCAATGCATCGATCCTGTTCGCCGCAGTGGCGATGCTCGGCTGGCATAATATTTGGATGAGCAGTCATGGCCGCGAATTGGCCGCAGACACAACCAAGATCGGCAAGGAAGTATTGGCCGGAACGCGACCGCTTTATGCCCTGGCGCTCGTGTGCGGTATCGCCGTACTGCGCGAGGGTTCAGAGATCGTGCTCTTTCTCTATGGAATCGCGGTTACCGGCGGCAGCAGCGCCAGGAGCATGGTGACCGGGGGCGCGCTTGGTGTTCTGGCGGGTGCTTTCGCTGGCGGCGGAATCTATTTCGGTCTCATCAACGTGCCCATACGTTACTTATTCGGCGTGACGTCCTGGCTGATTCTGCTCCTGGCTGCCGGCATGGCCTCACAGGGGGCTGCTTTCCTGGCAGCCGCGAACGTGTTGCCGTCACTCGGCAATAATTTGTGGGATACATCTGACTTCCTCACGGAGAAGAGCTTGGCAGGGCAAATGATTCACGTCCTGACCGGCTATACAGCACGGCCGGCCGGTATCCAGCTTCTCTTTTACGTCGCGACCCTGATCGTGCTCGGCTCACTGATGCGCATCTTCCGGCACGACACGGTGAGCGCACGGAGTAACGGGCCATCGGCTCCGCAATCTGCCGAATAAGCAGAATTGGCCAGATACGGCCCAGCGACACTGAAGGTATTCCCACGCCCCCCCTCGGCTGTTCTGTAAGACACATATGTTTTGACCACCGTCAATGA
This sequence comes from Rhodospirillaceae bacterium, assembly GCA_004297485.1. Lineage (GTDB taxonomy): Bacteria > Pseudomonadota > Alphaproteobacteria > Rhodospirillales > Rhodospirillaceae > SCTM01. The sequence continues at coordinate 738 of SCTM01000098.1, read as the reverse complement.
AGTGAGGGCTGTTTTATTTCACGCTAGGGTCCTGCCGCGAAGGTCACGACGAGAACGCCGACAAAGAACTGCTTCGACGAAGGGGGCTGGCATGACAGACTTTACTCACCTGCAGGCGATGCTGCCCGCGATCGAAGCGGCGGAAATGAAATTCGATACGCGAACGCGAGACGCGTACGACGATGCCACCACGATTGCCGCGACTGCCGATTTCAACAAAGTTCTTGAGCAGGCCGCATTAGCGATCCACTCCGATCTTGAGAATCGGACTTTGGCCGATCAGTATGTAAAGGACTGGCGTCCGAAAAGTGAGATGGATACGTGGTTCGGCCCAGAGCCCGTAAAATTCATCCTCCACATTCTTCGCGATGGCGCGGTCCATCGGCAGGGCTTGCCCGATGAAAGTGTTAACAGGTGACTGCCGATCGCCCGAGAACTGCCGCGAAGGTCGTAAGGCGTTGACCGGATGTATGGCGTCGCCAGCGCGTGCCAACACACCGCGATTGACAAAGAATTGGGCCGGCAGCGATTCAACGCCACCGGCCCTATTTAATCAGTACCTGACGACCCTCAGGCCGTTGCGTAACTCGGCAACGCCTTTGGCGTTACGGCCTGAAGCGCCGCCATTGCCTTGGTCACCGCGGTCTGCAACTTGGCAAAGGCGCGGTTCTCGATTTGACGCACCCGCTCGCGGCTGATGCCGTATTCCTCGCCGATCTCCTCAAGCGTGCGCGGATT
>SCTM01000097.1 GCA_004297485.1 Rhodospirillaceae bacterium | reverse complement strand
CAATCATCTCTCGGAGATTGGAGAAGTGCGCACTCCGGGTGGGGAGCGGCTAAAGGAACTGGCACGTGTTTTAGCCGGCGAGCCGCCGATGATTTTCGTGAGGCGACCGCATACCCGGGATACCGACGATGAGGCGATCGATATGTTGGAGCAAGTTCTGCATGACAATTACCGGGTGGCCAAGGAATGGCCAGGCAGCGGTCAACTCTATAGCATCTACGTGCCGAAGGCGTCGGACAGAACGCCAAGGCCGTAGGGCTGTCCCCACTTAATGAGATATTCAAGAGGCCATACAACAATTTGATTTTGTGCACTAATTTCGTCATGCGATTGCGAAAAAGGCAAGGGGCCGGTTGTGTCGATCCTATTGCCAGACAGGAGGTTGTAAACGGCTGATCCCCTCCTTATTCGCCGCTGGACCTGGTCCAATAGTGCAGCTAGGACGTTGATTCTGACCATGGGCAAAACACGGCCCCTGTCGAAGGAGAACCGGACATGACCGCTGCCAAGAAAACCCTGTTTTGGGGAGTCCCGGCCGACGTCTGGGCGACGGCAATAGGTGTCCTTTGCACGATGACCTTGTGTGCTCCTGCGGAGGCCGATCCGACCTCAAGCGCTCAAGAGCACATTATATGGAATGATACTCAGGGAACCGATACCGCTGGACGGAGTGAAACGCAGGCTTCAACCGGTTCCGGCTCCCCCATTCGGGACAGTTTCAGCTCGTCTTCCAGCACCGGGTCGGCTGGAGGCTCCCCCCCATCGCCCGGGAAAAGCAGCATTATATGGGATCAGTCACCTGCCAAAAGCGCGTCTCAGGTCCAATCGACGTCGCCTACCTTAGCCGCTTCATCGATGGCCGGGCCCTGCCGGGAGTTCCAACAACAGGTAATAATCGAAGGGCGGCCCCAGAGGGCTCACGGTCGGGCCTGTCGACAGTCAGATGGCTCCTGGCGCATCGTCAATTGACGACAGCGGGGGCGACAGCATAAAGGTGGGGTCGGAAGGTTGCCTCGGGGGGTAAGACCCTGGGAGATCAACCACTTGACGCTTTGGGGGCACTAAATTCTTATGGGTGTGGCTGATGGGGTGCATTGATGCACACTATCTGCACTTATCCTGTCATCGCCGTGAATTCGGCAGCATTATGGCGCTGGGCGCCCGTTATTCGCCCCGCTAGAGGTTGTCTATGAAAAACGACTGGCCTGTGATGAATGGGCCGGAGTGAGCTGAGAGAGACGTTTATGACGATGCCGCCGAGACAAGGTCTGTACGATCCGCGCCATGAGCACGATAGCTGTGGCGTCGGTTTCGTTGCCCATTGTCGGGGCGAGAAGTCGCATGAGATTCTGCAACAAGGTTTGCAAATCCTCGTAAATCTCGAGCACCGGGGCGCAGCTGGGGCCGACCCCCTCGCGGGAGATGGGGCGGGGGTGTTGATCCAGATCCCCGATGCCTTCTTTAGGGCCGTACTCGTTGATCAGCACATTATGTTACCTCCCGCAGGCGACTACGGGATAGGTATGGTCTTCCTGCCGAGAGAGGAGGCTGCTGCCCGTCCGTTCGTGACGCTCTTGGAAGAGGTGATCGCGACCGAAGGGCAGCGGGTTCTGGGCTGGCGTGATGTTCCGGTAGACAATTCGTGCCTGGGTCCGTCGGTGAAAGCCTGTGAGCCTCGTATCCGCCAGATTGTGGTGGCACGTGGAGCCAATACGGCTGCCGGCGATGATTTTGAGCGCAAGTTGTTTGTCATCCGGAAGTTGACCGCGATCAGAACATCGAATTTAAAAGGCGCCTCCGATTTTTATACGCCGAGCTTCTCCTCGCGGACGCTGGTTTACAAAGGTATGTTTCTTGCTCCGCAAGTGGGCCGCTATTACCGTGATCTCAGCGATCCGCGGGTCGTGACCGCCCTTGCGCTCGTTCATCAACGATTTTCAACCAATACCTTCCCGTCGTGGCGACTGGCCCATCCATACCGAATGGTGTGCCATAACGGCGAGATCAATACATTGCGCGGCAATCTCAATTGGATGGCTGCGCGACGCCATAGCATGAGCTCTCCGTTGTTCGGCGAAGATCTCGCCAAATTGTGGC
>SCTM01000096.1 GCA_004297485.1 Rhodospirillaceae bacterium | reverse complement strand
TACATCAAGGAATCCGATAAAACCGGCGATCTCGTGCATCGCTTCTTAACCGAGCAAAGACAAATCAACGCTGGCAAGATGAACCGGTTTGCCAACGCGTCCGACGCCGCCGGCCTTACAATGGGATATTGGGATATATCGGACACCACCGAGTACAAGTTGGCGCAGCAATACACTCTATGCGACAACTTTTTCCACTCGGCCTTCGGCGGGTCTTTCCTCAATCACTCCTTCCTCATCGCGTCCGCGCCGATGGTGTTCCCGAGTGCGCCTGCGTCGCTCATTGAAACCTTTGACGCGAACGGAAATTACATCAACGACGCGGCGGTCACGCCTGATTTCTATGACGTTAACACGACGCGATCGGTCCAGTTCCATGCGGCCAGCGATACCAACCTTGCCAACCTGACGCCAGTGCAGACCTATACGACCATCGGCGATTTGCTGACGGCCAAGGGCGTCACCTGGAAGTGGTACTCGGGTGGTCTCAAGGACGCGCTTGCCGGCCATCCGGATCCGCTGTTCCAGTTCCACCACCAGCCGTTCCTGTATACCAAGACCTATGCGCCGGGCACTGCCGCTCAGGTGGCCCATGTTCAAGACCTCAGCGACTTCATGAACGATATCGCCAATGGCACCCTGCCGCAGGTGGTGTTCTACAAGCCCATTGGCGAGGATAACCTACATCCGGGCTATGCCAACATCAGCGACGGTGAGGCTCACCTGCAGACCATCATCAGCGCTCTTCAGGCAAGTCCGCAGTACAAGGACATGATGATTATCATCACCTTCGACGAACATGGCGGGCAGTGGGACCATGTCGCGCCGCCGACCCGCGATCGCTGGGGTCCCGGCAGCCGCGTGCCGGCGATCGTCGTCTCGCCCTTCGCCAAGAAGGGTTACATCGACCATACCCAGTACGACACCGGATCGATTCTCAAGACCATCGAGGAACGCTTCGGCTTGCCGACCCTCACCAGTTCAGACGCCGCCGTCGTAAGCATGCGCAACACGCTGCAATAGTCAGGCGTGCGATCTCACCTAAGAAACCTTTTGCATCCTTCTAAAATCGAGGAGAGGCTTATGAGTGCGAGATCGGTCATGCAAGCCGTGGGCTGCGCGATCCTGGCTACCGTAGCGATTTTGCCGGCGGACCAAGCCGTCGCTGCGGACAACGGCATTTATGGGCGCCTTGACGTGGGCGCGGCCATATCTGCTGGTACGGGCGGTGATATCTTCAATGGCACCGGCTTCGGCAACGACTTCGGTAAAACCGCGGCATTCGATCTTGGTATCGGCGCGACGATCCCCGTCGGTCTTAATGGGGTCGATTTCCGCGGCGACTTTACCGTCGGTTATTTGCCGTCTTTCAATGGCGATCACAGTGCACCCAACGCTAGCGGAGCGACCATCCTGAGTACCCAGACGAACGTCAGGACGTGGACGGCAATGATCAATGCTTATGCCGATATTCCCACCGGCACATCCATTACGCCCTACGTCGGCATCGGAGTCGGCGGGGCATTCAACCATCTTGGACTGTTAGCTTACAACTTTAACGGCACGCCTGGCGCCACCGAACCGGGTGCCGACACGACCAGCTTCGCATGGTCCGGCATGGTTGGACTCGGCTATAAGCTGTCGGGGTCTGCAACGCTGGATTTGGGTTACCGCTATCTGGATGCCGGCGATGTTGCCAGCAGCGGAACCGTAACTCTCGCCAACGGCGTAACGTCCACGCAGGCTCCGGTCAGAAGCCGGCTATCGGCCCACGAACTGACCGTTGGCGTGCGTTTGGACTTCTAGGCTTCCTCTGCGCTGCCGACGATAGAGTCGGTAACGTGGCTGCTAGCGGATAGAAAATCTCCGCCGATTGTCGCAAGGGAACTGACGCCGACGTTGCCCTACGGCGTCTTGGATTTCGTTGTATCGCTCCCCACGGCGGTTTTCTTGGCCGTGGTGTGGAGCTTTGGCTGCGGGCAGGGATAATTTTCCATCATCTTGTGTGTGAGAACGTCGTCGAATTCGACCTGGTTTAGTGTCTTGTCTGTCTTTGGACCGGGCTCAAGATGAAAGCGCGTGAGCGCCTCGGCGCGGAACTCATCGACCCATTTGTCCAGTTCGATCTCGTCCGCCTCCTCGTTATAGTTACAGATAAACGGCGGCCGGCCGGTTTGCATTTGCAGGCCATTCATAAGCACGAGGGTCTCAAGCGCCAGTTGCGCCGATTCCAGTTGGGCATGAGCCAGCTCGAGTTCATTGTGGTGTTCCGGGATATAGGCCGCCCGTTGATCGACCGTCATATCGTCGAGGATATGCGCCGTCGCATAGGCTTGGCGGAACTCGCCGACGGTAAGGGCTTCAGCCCTGGAACCGCCAAGCACAACGCAACAAGCGGCAATGACGCTGATGCAGGTTCTGGATCGGGGCATGGGGCACCTTGGGATAGAGAGGACCTCCGGAAGGCGGTGGCCCGCACCCGTTCTATAGCCTTGCCATGACGAATGTATTGCAGTGTGTTTACGGAGAAATGACAGATGGCCGTTCTCCTCCGGAAATGCGCCTATTCTGTCACGGTGTAGCGGGTCATCATGCCGCCCGCCATGTGATCGGTCACGTGACAATGAAATAGCCACGTGCCGATGTTCTCCGGACGCATGTCCACAACGTCGGTCGTAGCTGGCAGCAAGCCGACGGTGTCGGTGCGATGGCCGCCATGGATGACGGTGTTGCCGTGCCAATGGGCGGTATGAATGTCGTTTTCGTTACCGAGACCCAGCAGGTACCACCGCACGCGCTCGCCGCGGCGCATGGTCAAGCCATCGAGATTGCCGAAGAGGAAGCCGTTGATGGCATGTTTTTTGTTGGCCTCCTTGAACGCCTCGTCGGCGGTTCTCACGGTGCCAGGCCGACCTGCGAAGCGATGTACGTTATCTTCAAGGTATGGGCTCATATTCTCGTCAAAGATCATGAACAGGGTTACAAACTCCCGATCGACGTCTCGCGGTGTGCCGTCTGGATTTGCGCGACCCGCGCGCGTTACGATGATGGCGCCGACGAGGCCGGAGTAGATATCGACGCTCTCGTGATCGTGGGCATGGTAAAGCCAGATGACGGAGTCCGGGTCTGCGGGTCCCGGCCCGGCCTCTTCCGGGACCTGCCAATGGTAAACGTACTCGCCGCCCGGCCGCACGTGGGCGCCGGCTTCCGGCATTTCTGCCGTGCCATCGCCGACGCTGCCGACGGCATAGTGGGCGCCCTCCGACGCCTTGTCATATCGCACGCCATGCGGATGAATTCCGACCGCGAGCCGCGTATGGTTCCGGAATACGACGGTTATGGTATCGCCCACCTCGGCACGGATGATGGGGCCGAGGATTCCAAGATGAGTCTCGCTCGCGCCACGGGGCTTGAGAGTTGTGAACGAACCGTCAGTATAGGCGCGATAGACCGCCTTGAGGTAGATGTGCCCGATGCGGCTCTTGCCCTGGTCGATATAGATACGCTCGCTGGGTGTGAAAGGGGCGGCGGTGAGGGGGTTGGTCGGCGCCGAGGGGGCGTAGTCCCAGGCCACTTCATCGGCGGCGATGTAATAGATGCGCTCTGCGGCTACCGCGCCTCGACCGGCCAGCGTACACGCAAGGATGATGACGAAAATAAGTCGCGCCATGATTCCAGCCGCCACACAGAAGACGACCGGTTTACCGAAAATAATGTCGCGATGAATAAAGGTTTTGTGACAGCCGTGGGCGAAGTCAGCCCGCGTACCCGGCAGCGTAGAATGCGATACCCGCGGCGGCGCAAATGACGAACGTCCAGATCATGCCTGCCCTGAAGATAAACAGCGCGGCCATTGCCGCCGCGGTCAGTATGGTGGGCACGACCCGCAGGCTCGACAGGGCTGGAACCTGGAGGGTAAGCCCGTGCGTGTGGATTTCGTCCACGTGGCCGAAGATCACATGCAGGGCGAACCACAGCGCGAGGTTGAGGATGACGCCGACAATGGCGGCGGTGATGGCGGACAGGGCGGCATTGAGCCAGGCATTGGCGCGAAGGGATTCGACGTATGGTCCGCCGAGAAATATCCAAAGGAAACACGGGGTGAACGTCGTCCATGTGGCGAGAATGCCGCCGAGGGTTCCGGCCACCATGGGATCGATGGCCCCCGCGTTGCGGAACGCGCCCATGAAGCCGACGAACTGCAGCACAATGATCAACGGGCCGGGCGTGGTCTCCGCCATCCCCAGGCCATCGAGCATTTCGCCCGGCCGCAGCCAGCCGTATGTGGAAACCGCCTGCTGCGCCACATAGGCGAGCACGGCGTAGGCGCCGCCAAAGGTAACAACCGCCATGCGCGCGAAGAACGCGGCGATCTGAGTGAAGATTCCCTCCGGCCCCGTGATGATGAAAAGCGCAAGCAACGGTCCGAGCCACAGGGTCAGGATAATCGCCGTGAGAGTTACCGCGCGGCGCGCGCTTGGCTGTACATGGGTTGGAAGACCGTCGGCGAAAGCCCGGTCGAAGGCGCCCGTATCGGTGTCTTTTTCATCGGCACCGCCGGGACCATGGCCGGTTGGCGCGCCAAAGCCGAATAGCTTTGTTCGATGTCCGACGACACCGACGATCGCGGCGGTGATGATGATGGCGGGGAATGGAAGCCCCAGGACAAAGATGCCGATGAATGCCGACGCGGCGACGACCCTCGCCGCGTTGGTCTTGAGGGCGCGACGGCCGATGCGGAGGACGGCTTCCAGGACCACGGCCAGCACCGCGGCCTTGAGCCCGAGGAATAGGGCCTGAATCGCCGGCACTGCGCCGAAGGCGGCATAGAACCAGCTGAGGATCATGAGGGCGACGAACCCCGGCAGCACGAACAGCCCGCCCGCCACGACCCCACCACGAATGCGATGGAGCAACCACCCGATATAGATGGCAAGTTGCTGCGCCTCCGGCCCGGGCAGCAACATGCAGTAGTTCAGGGCGTGGAGAAAACGGGTCTCGCTGATCCAGCGTTTTTCCTCCACCAGGATGCGGTGCATGACGGCGATCTGGCCGGCCGGACCGCCGAAACTTAAGGAGGCGACCCTTGCCCATACCCTGACCGCCTCGCCGAACGTAATGCCGTGGGCGAGGTATCCATGGTCCTTTTGCTCGACCGTTGCCGTCACTGCGCCTGGACCATGAATTCGGCGATCAATAACCCGTTCCCGGTGTCGTCGCGGGCGCATTGGATAAGAATTGTCCCTCGTTGTAGTGCGCGAGCGCGGCGACCAGCGCATCCTTCTCCTGGCAGCCGCGTTTGCAGATCTGACTGAGCTTATCCAGGTTGGCCTGGGCGGCGGGCTGGTTGCCCAACATCAAGTACAACTCACCCTGATACGCCAACGCGCCCTTATGGTCGGGTTTGATTGTCAGTGCCGCGTTGTAATTCTTCATGGCGTCATCCAGCTGACCGAGATTGCGCTGGCTGAAGGCGAGATAGTTGAGGGCATTGGCGTTGTTCGGATTCTCCGCGAGCACGTCCTGCAGGAGCTGAACCGCGCGGTTATAGTCCTTGGCCTTGACGGCCTTCTCGGCATCCCGGAATTTATCCACATGCTCATCTTCGGAACTGGACGCGCCGAAGGCAAAAGCGTGGTCGGTGGATAGGGCTAACGCGACCGCAACAACGGCCAGACAAAAAAATATCGCTAAAAGATCATTCCGCCGGCCGTAAATCATCTTTCACTCCTTCGCTGCCGCTTGATTGCCAACGCTATCCTGAAGTGGACGATTGAAACGCGAAAAGTATTGCAAGATTAGGCGCATCGGCGGGCGCCAAATGATACGGCGATGATATTTTCTATCTTAGATTGTGTTATTCCAGGATAAACCATCTATTATTGTCGCGCTCAAATCTCGCAGTGAGGATGCCCATAATGGAATTACCACGTCTCATGCCGACTTCGGCCGCCGCGGAAACCTTCGGCGGTGTGACATATCACATCGACGGCGAACTCGTTCCGGTTTTGACAGTCGATGTTTCGAAAACGCCGGTCTATTTCGAGCATCATATTCTACTGTGGAAGCACCCTGCGGTTCGCATTGCTCTCAAGGCCGTCAAAGGCGCGCTCAAACGGCTTATCGCCGGGATGCAGATTTTTGTCACCGAGGCCAGCGGCAACGGCATGATTGCCTTCAGCCGCGACGGCGCGGGTCATATCGTGCCGATTCATCTGCCCGCACGAACCGAACTGCACGTCCGCGAACATCAGTTCCTCGCCGCGACTGCCGACGTCGATTACACTTTTGAGCGCGTTCGCGGCGCCGCTACGATGCTGTTTGGCGGCACCGGCTTCTTTGTCGATAAGTTCCATACCCAAGAGCGCGAAGGCATCTTGTGGCTTCACGGCTATGGAAATGTGTTCGAGAAAATCCTAGCGCCCGGCGAAACCATCGATATCGAACCCGGCGGCTGGCTCTACAAAGATCCCACTGTCCGCATGGAAACGGTGATCGATCGCCTCAGCAGCGGCCTGTTCGGCGGCATGAATTTCATCGTCAACCGGTTCACCGGGCCGGGACGGGTGGGCATCCAATCCATGTACATGCATATGCCGACCGAGGAATAGAGTTCGGCCCGCTGTCGGTGTGCCGATCGGTCCGCCGATATCCCTATGCCAATGCTTTTGCCATTTCCGGCTGCATGCGCGGCAACATCTGCTTCATGAACGGTATGGGATTGAAATGCTCGGCGATGGAGGCGACGCGCCCGTCACGGATTCTCAGCACGAAAATGTAAGTGTTCTCGTAAGGCTCGCCATCAGTGAAGGCGCCATTGGAGTGGATTTCCACGACCACGCGGTCGTCCTCCGCGGTCACCGCGTCGATAGTGTAGGTGAAAGTGGCGCGGCCGCCGTTGAACAACGCAATGACTGCTTTGAGGCCACCCAGATATGCAGTCTTGTCCATGGGACCCAAGGTCGTCCACGCATGCATGTCCGGGGTCAGCAAGTCGTCGGGTATGGTGCCGGTGAAAAATGCGGCAAAGAACTTGCGGGCGATCTGATGGTTGGGGTGTGCCAAGTCGGTTTCTCCATTTCGAATGAAAGCCGCCGGGTCGTGCAACCGGTTATCCCATGCGGTGATTATAGGCACTGACCATAATGGGCGTACAACGCTATCTGACGTTAAGCAGCGGAAGACCGCCCGCTAGGGCGACATCTTAAACTACGCGCCGCCAGCTTTGCGGAACTCCCGTAGCACATAGACTCGGATAGCGCTGGACAGGTTGTTGCCGCGTGCGCCGTCGATCCGCGTGATGAGTTCGTTGACGGACAGTCCGCCCCGGTCGGCCAAGTCCTTGAGCGCGTCCCAGAACGGTTGCTCGATGGAGACGCTGGTGCGGTGTCCGGCAATCTCCACCGATCGCTTGCGAATGGCGACATCGTTCGCGCCGCCAGATGATGCCGTCACGGTGCCGGGCCGATCATGTCCGCGGGGCGTACCCAGGCGTCGAATTGGTCGCCGGTCACATAGCCGAGTTTGAGGGCAGCCTCGCGCAATGTCAGGTCGTTCTTGTGCGCCGTTTTTGCGATCTCGGCAGCCTTGTCATAACCGATGTGCGGCGCCAGCGCGGTGACGAGCATGAGCGAACGTTCGACGTGCTGCGCGATGGCCTTGCGGTTGGGCCGCAGGCCCACGATGCAATGGGCGGTGAAACTGGTGACCGCATCCGCCAGCAGCCGGATCGATTCCAGCACGTTGCGCGCGATCACGGGCTTGAAGACGTTGAGTTCCAAATGGCCGTGGGAGCCGGCAACGCCCACGGCAACGCAATTGCCCATGACCTGGGCGCAGACCATGGTCAGGGCTTCCGCCTGGGTGGGATTGACTTTGCCGGGCATGATCGAGGAACCGGGCTCGTTCTCGGGCAACTCCAGTTCGCCGAGGCCGGAACGCGGACCCGACGCCAGCAGGCGAATATCGTTGCCGATCTTCATGAACGAAACGGCGAGGGTGTTGAGCGCGCCGGCACATTCCACCATGGCGTCGTGGGTGGCGAGGGCCTCGAAGGCATTGGCCGCAGGACGGAAGTTCTTTCCAGTCAGGCCGTTGAGCACGGCGCAGAACAACGTTGCGAACTGGCGCCGAGTATTGAGTCCGGTTCCCACCGCCGTGCCGCCCTGGGCCAAGGCCATAAGCCGTGGCAAGACGGCGCGAATGCGTTCCACCGCGAACGCGGCCTGGGCACCGTAGCCGGAGAACTCCTGACCGAGCGTGAGCGGCGTCGCATCCTGCAGATGGGTGCGGCCGATCTTTACGATGTCGGCGAAGGCGGCCGCCTTGGCCATGAGGGCATCGCGCAATTTTTCGAGAGCGGGCGCCAATGTCTGCTCGATCTCCAGCACCGTGGCGATATGCATCACCGTCGGAAAACTATCGTTGGACGACTGGCCGCGGTTGACGTGATCGTTGGGATGGACCGGGCTCTTGCCGCCACGGCCATGCCCCGACAGTTCGTTGGCGCGGCCTGCAATCACCTCATTTGCGTTCATGTTGGTCTGGGTGCCGGAGCCGGTCTGCCAGACCACCAGGGGGAATTCGTCGTCGTGCTTACCGTCGGCCACTTCTTGCGCGGCCGTGGCGATGGTGTCGGCGAGACTGGGATCGAGTTCACCCAGGGCTTTGTTGGCCAACGCCGCCGCTTTTTTCTGCAGGCCAAAGGCGCGGATAAGGGGCAGGGGCATGCGTTCCCCGCCGATCTTGAAATTCTCCAGGCTGCGCTGGGTCTGGGCACCCCAATAGCGGTCCGCAGGCACCGCCATGGCGCCCATGCTATCGGTCTCGGTGCGCGTCTTGCTGGTCATCCTGCCAAGCGTGCGAGGAAGGCGATGCCCGCGTCAAGGGCTCCCTGCCAGTTCTGTTCGGTTGTTCGACCCGAGGCCTTACGCGGGACGAGATCGTGATTGCCGTCCTCGCACCAGTGGACCTTGATCGCATGGGATAATTTCAGGGCTGTGACGGAGTCCCGGTCGCCCATGGGGTCGCGCGTGCCTTGGCAGATGAGGGTCGGCTGCGAGAGTGTGGCGAGGTGCGCGGTGCGCGGCTTGTCTTTCCGGCCGGCGCCATAGAATGGGTAACCCAGGCATACCAGCCCGCGCACATGCGCGGGGCATTCCGGATCGGCGGCGATCAGGCTGGCCATGCGCCCGCCCATGGACTTGCCGCCGATGACCAGCGGCGCGGGGGCCAGCTTCTCGATCACGGCCTGCCAGGATTGGAGCAAAACTGGCTGACGATCCGGCGGACGTTTGCGCCCGTCGGTGCGTCGGCTTGCCATGTAGGGAAATTCAAACCGCGCGACGCGATAACCGGCGTTGCCCAGACCCTCGGCGAAGAACGTCATGAACGCCGTATCCATGGGCGCCCCCGCGCCGTGAGCGAGCACGATCGTGAGAGATGATTTCTTGGGGCCGTTGAAGAGGAGTTCCATGAATGTGTTCTACTCAGTTCGTCACCCTCGCACCCGGCGGGCGAAGGCTCGCTCTCCAAATAAAGGCGCGCTTCGCGCGCGGGCCGAGGGTCCAGAGCTTGTGGTTCCATAAGCTGCCACGGAAATTTGAATCCATGGCAGCCTTCCTTTTCCGTCGCTCTGGATTCCCGCGACAAGCGCGGGAATGACAATGGAGCTTTGTCCGCGCCGTACAAAATCAAATTTTGCCAACGACAACATGCAGAGGCGTTCTGATCACGCGCTTTGCGTCTGATTTGCCCCAGAACTCGAGAATTTTCTGACCAGCGAGATCAAAAAATGAGGTTCCTTCTTTGTCCATGCAGCGCCGCACCGCTGACCAGGTATGCATGTAGTTCATGAACTGGTCGAAATCCCAGTGGCTCACAATTTCGAACTTGGGTGTCTCCACCATATTGAAGGGAAAATCTATCGTCCGGTAACCATCCCAGCAGAGTCGGTTATTCGGAGCCCAGTAGTTGCTGATTGGTATCTTTATATGGGTTTCGATGGCCTCATCTATTTGTGGCGATACATGTGTCCATACATAGCAATATGCCGCGAATGTTCCGCCCGGTTTCAGTACGCGCCGCACTTCAGTCCAGAACTCACGAAGTTCGAACCAATGCAGCGCCTGAGCCACATTAATCAGGTCAAACTCACCGTCTTGAAACTCCGTCTTTTCCCCCGGTTGTATTGAATACCTTACGCGCTCGTGCGCGAAGGCATTGGAGATTTGGTTGTTGCTTATGTCCGTGGCTTCAACGCGTTGAAAATGTTTTGCGAGCCCCACAGCTGCTTGACCGTTTCCGGTCGCGCAATCCCACGCCTTATGTCGTTTCGCTGTTAGTGATGCGAGATATTCGAAGAGTTCGACGGGATAAAGTGGACGCGCCGCTGCGTACAGGTCAGCTTTGTCTTGAAATAAAGTAGACGTGTCCGCTTTGGGTGGCTGCATCGCTCAAAGCTGCGCAAAGAAATCATTGCCTTTGTCGTCGACAACGATGAAGGCCGGGAAGTCGACCACTTCGATCTTCCAGATGGCTTCCATGCCCAGCTCCGGATACTCGGCCACTTCGACTTTCTTGATGGATTTCTCGGCCAGCATGGCCGCTGCGCCGCCGATGGACCCGAGATAAAAACCGCCGTGTTTTTTGCAGGCCTCAGTGACGGCTTTGGAGCGATTGCCCTTGGCCAACATCACCATCGACCCGCCGGCAGCCTGGAAAGCATCCACGTATGAGTCCATCCGTCCCGCCGTGGTGGGACCGAACGCGCCCGAGGCGTAGCCCGTGGGGGTTTTCGCCGGACCGGCGTAATAGACCGGATGCTTCTTGAAGTATTCGGGCAAGCCCTGGCCTGCGTCGATGCGTTCCTGCAACTTGGCGTGGGCGATGTCGCGCGCGACGATCAGAGTACCAGACAAGTTGACGCGGGTCTTGATGGGATAGCCGCTGAGGATTTTGCGAATCTCGTCCATGGGTTTGTTGAGGTCGATGTTCACTACATCGCTGGCAAGCTTCTCGGCCTTGATCTCGGGCATGTAGTGGGCGGGATCGGTTTCCAGCTGTTCGACGTAGACACCGTCGCGGGTGATCTTGCCGAGCACCTGGCGGTCGGCTGAGCAGGATACGCCCACGCCCACCGGACACGACGCGCCATGACGTGGCAATCGGATCACGCGTACATCGTGGCAGTAATACTTGCCGCCGAATTGCGCACCGATGCCGAAGGTGCGGGTCATCTCCAGCACTTCCGCTTCCATGGCCAGATCGCGGAACGCCTGACCGTGGGGGCCGCCCGACGTGGGCAGACCGTCGAGATAGCGCGCAGAAGCCAACTTCACGGTCTTAAGGGTCATTTCCGCCGATGTGCCGCCGATGACAATCGCCAGGTGATAGGGCGGACACGCCGACGTGCCGATGTGCCTCAGTTCTTCGTTCAGGAATTTCTTCAGACCCGCCGGGTTGAGCACGGCCTTGGTCTTCTGAAACAGGAACGATTTATTGGCCGAGCCGCCGCCCTTGGCCATGAACATGAATTTGTAGGCGTCACCGTCCACGGCGTAGAGGTCGATCTGGGCGGGCAGGTTGTTGCCCGTGTTCTTTTCCTCGAACAGCGATGTGGGCGACATCTGCGAGTAGCGCAGATTGAGCTTGGTGTAGGCCTCGGCGACGCCGGCGCTGAGGGCCTGGGCGTCATCGCCGCCGGTCCACACGCGCTGGCCTTTCTTGCCCATGATGATGGCGGTGCCGGTGTCCTGGCACATGGGCAGGATCATGCCCGCGGCGATGTTGGCGTTCTTCAGCAGTTCCAGGGCGACGAAACGATCGTTCGCGGAGGCTTCCGGATCATCCATGATCGCGCGCAGCTGCTTGAGATGGCCAGGCCGCAGCAGGTGGGAGAGATCGCGAAAGGCTTCGGCGGTAAGGCGGGTGAGCGCTTCCGGCGCGACCGTCACCATGTCCACGCCGCGGAATTTCTCGACGGCGATGCCGTCGCTGCCGAGTTTGCGGTACGGCGTGTTGTCGTGGGCGAGAGGAAAAATCTCGGAGAAGGCCGCGTCAAGCATGTGGATATCCGTTCTACATATTATTCTGTTCTGAAGGGCGGGGCGGTTGCACTTGGCTCAATCGTCGTCCCAGCGCTTACCACTCCATGCCATGCAGAAAGTCAGGAGTTTTCTGCGCGGGAAGAGTTTCGCAACCCTGGATCACCGGGACAAGCCCGGTGATGACAGCGGCGGCTATTGCTACCTATTTCTTCCGAAATGCGTCCAGGGTCACGACCTTGGCGCCTTCTTCGCCGCTCTCGGCGGGGGCATCGGTCACCGGGCGCAGGGTTGTTTTGCGGCCCTTGATCTGGCGGCTGACCTTGGCGGAATCCACGGGCATGGGTTCCTCGCGCTCCGCCCCGTCGCCGTCCTCGGCGTCGTCTTCCATGTCCAGCTCTTCGTCGGCCGCAGTGCGCTCCTCGAATTCCACATGGAACTGCAGGCCGAACTTGGCATGGGGATCGGCAAAGGCCGTCACGGCGGCGAATGGAATCAAAAGACGCTGGCTAACCCCCGAGAAGCTCAGGGTGATCTCAAATTGATCCTGCGCGACCTTCAGGTCCCAGAACTGGTGCTGGAGCACGATAGTCATTTCATTGGGATGCTGGGTCTTCAAGGTGTCGGCGATCTTCACGCCGGGATGCGTGGTGTCGAAGGTGATGTAGAAATGATGCGAGCCCGGCAGCCCTTGGGCTGCGGTGATCTGCAAAGCCTGGCGCAGGACGCCGCGCAAGGCGTCCTCGACCATTTTCTCGTAGCTCAACTTGGTGACGTTCATCTGGCTTCGTTCCTCAGGTCGTCTGGTTCGAGGTCTTCTTGTTCATCGGGGCGCTCATGCATCGTTGTCGCCCGACCCCCAACTCCGGCCCGCACCAACGTCTAGCACAAGCGTTCATTTTCGTCGGGATGGGGCGCCGGTTCAATTGGTATTCGCGCCGGAGGCGACGGTCTTTGCAGCGCGGCTGCCGGTCTTTACACCAATAGACACAGGTCAACGCACGGGAGGTGCCGATCGTTGCTCGGGGAGTGACGGCCGTTGCAACCGAAGAGGACGTGACGTGAAGAAAGAAAGTGGAGGGCTTCTGTTGCCCGGTGCCCTCCGAACCGCGCTTTGGACATTTAGTCTAGCGGCCGTTAGGCAGCGAGACGAACGTCCTCAACGAGTGCAACGTTGTCGTTGGCACTTTTACAAATGGCCCGATGACGGTGGTACCATGCCGGGAACAACTACTGTCTTTACTGCACACGTCGAGCCTGTTTCGCCCCCGTGACGTCCCGCAATCGGTGGCGGCGGGAAGAGATGGTGGAGGCGCCGGGCACTGCCCCCGGGTCCGTTATGCTTATTTCACAATAGGTTTAGCGCCATAGCCGCTTGCGCGGCACGCCCAATATAGGCGCAAGTGAGCCGCTTGCAAACCCAGGGACCTCAACCCATTGGAAAAGCCGACGCTTTTTGATTAGGGTGTTGTGATTATCGCAACAGCGACCGGCGCCATGCAGCAATATCTCGACCTTCTCGACCACGTTCTCACTCGCGGCGTCCGCAAGACCGACCGCACGGGCACCGGCACGCTTTCCGTGTTCGGCTATCAGATGCGTTTCGATCTGGCGGATGGGTTTCCGCTGCTCACCACCAAGAAGCTGCACGTCAAATCCATCGTCCATGAGCTGCTGTGGTTTCTGAAGGGCGAGACCAATATCCGCTATCTCAAGGAAAACGGTGTCTCCATCTGGAACGAGTGGGCCGACGCCAACGGTGAACTCGGTCCGGTCTACGGCTATCAATGGCGCAGTTGGCCGACGCCTGACGGCGGCAAGATCGACCAGATCGCACAAGTGGTCGAAGGGCTGAAACGAAGTCCCGATTCCCGCCGGCACATCGTCACGGCGTGGAATCCCGCCGACGTGCCGCACATGGCGTTACCACCGTGCCACTGTCTGTTTCAGTTCTATGTGGCCGATGGGCGGCTGTCGTGCCTGCTCTATCAGCGTAGCGCCGACATCTTTCTGGGCGTGCCTTTCAACATCGCATCTTATGCGCTGCTGACGGCGATGATTGCTCAGGCGACGAACCTAAAGCCCGGCGAATTCGTCCATGCCATGGGCGACACGCACCTTTACGTCAATCATCTTGATCAGGCGCGGGAGCAGTTGCAACGAACGCCGCGCGCCCTGCCGACGCTCAAGCTCAATCCGGCGGTGACCGATATCTTCGGGTTTGCCTACGGCGACATCGCCATTGAGAATTATGTGCCTCTGCCGCATATCGCCGCCAAGGTCGCCGTTTGAAAACGGCTACTTCTTGGTCTTGGCGCGATTCTGATAGGCGGTCACTTGCGTCTGCCATTCCTTGGCGGCGGTGTTGTACTCTTCGCCCGCGCTGTTGACCGCTGTGATGGTGCAGGTCCGCCATTTGTCAAAGCTCTGGCTATAGGCATCCATCGCCTCGCTGGCTTTTCCCATATCGGCGCTTGTGATCGTTGCGCCGTCGGGCATTTGCGGTGCCGCAGGTGGATCGCCGCAACCGGCGGCAAGCGCGCTTGTCGCTACAAACGCCAAAGCCACGACCGGTACAAGTGAGGCTAATATGTACTTCATAGCTGTGTCCTCCCGTTGAAGCCATTATCCCCGAGCTTCGAAGCAGACGCCCCCAGTGGGCGAGGATATCATCTCCAACGCCTGCCCCCTACTCTTGGATTGCAAACGACCCCTCCTATCCATGGATCATGAGACATGAAGCCCACAGCTGTCGGGATTGCCCTCATCGTCGCCCGCGCTGAGAACGGCATCATCGGGTCGGGGGGCAAGCTGCCCTGGCACATCTCCGCCGATCTTCAATACTTCAAGCGGCTCACCGTCGGAAAACCGATCATCATGGGCCGCAAGACCTATGATTCCATTGGTCGGCCACTGCCGCGACGGACAAATATTGTGGTGACCGGATCGCCGGGTTGGCACGCGGACGGGGTGCAGGTTGCTGCCGACTTGCCGACGGCGTTTGCTCTCGCCTTCGAGGATGCGCATCGCACCGGCGCCGAAGAAGTCATGGTGATCGGCGGCGGCACGCTCTATAGCCAGAGTCTGCCCCAGGTGCGGCGCATCTACCTCACCGAAGTCCACCGGGCTTACGATGGCGACGCGGTGTTCGATTTTGTACCTACGCCGCCGTGGCGCGAAACGGCGCGGGAGGATCATGCCGCTGAGGGCGATCAGCCCGCGTTCAGTTTTGTGACGTGGGAGCGGGAGTGATCACTCACCGCTTAAACAAATTCCCCAAGCTGATCTTCGGCGCCTTGCGCTGCGCGCCGTTCAGCTTTTCCCACAGACGTGCGGCGATGACGCCATAAGCCTTGGCGTGTGGTCCGTCCGGCTCGGCGACGACGATGGGATGACCGCCGTCTGACGTTTCCCGGATCTTGATGTCCAGGGGAATCTCGCCGAGGAACTCGGCCTCGAATTTATCGGCCGTGCGGTGCGCGCCGCCGTGGTCGAAAATGTCCTCGCGATTCCCGCACTTGGGACATACGTAGTAGCTCATGTTCTCGATGATCCCGAGGATCGGCACCTCGACCTTGCGGAACATGTTGAGTCCCTTGCGCGCGTCCAACAGCGCGATGTCCTGGGGCGTGGAGACGATCACCGCGCCCGCCAGCGGCACGCGCTGGGAAATGGTGAGCTGGGTGTCGCCGGTACCGGGCGGCATGTCGATCACCATCACGTCCAGTTCGCCCCAGTCCACGTCCCGCAACATCTGTTCCAGGGCGCCCATGACCATGGGGCCACGCCAGATGATTGGATCGTCCTCGGCGATCATGAAGCCAATGGACATGACCTTGACGCCATGACTGACCAGGGGCTGCACGCGCTTGCCGTCGGAGGATGGCTTCTTGCCGGCCAGTCCCAGCATGCGCGGCATGGACGGGCCGAAAATGTCGGCATCGAAGATCGCCACCTTGTGTCCCTGGCCGGCGAGGGCGAAGGCCAGATTGGCGGCGGTGGTGGACTTGCCGACTCCGCCCTTGCCCGAGGCCACCGCAACGACGAAACGCACGCCGGTGAGTTCGAGCTTGCTTGCGCCGCCCTTCTGCTGGGGCGTGGCCTGTGCTGCGGCGGCCGCGGCTGTCAGCACCGCGGTCACAGAAATGACACCCGGGAGCGCGGTCACGGCCTTTTCCGCCGCCGCGCGCACCGGTTCGAGCTTCGGTCCCAACTGGGCGGGAACCTCAAGGGTGAAGGTTACGTGACCGTCCTTGATGAGGATGTCCTTTACCCACCCGCGCGCGGTCACGTCCATGCCGCCGGTGCCGGAATCGACGGCGGCGAGGGCGGCCATAATCTGGTCTCGGGTGACGGCGGCCATCGGTTGTCATCTCCTGGTAGCGGACCCATGGGCGTACAGGTCCAAATCCGGCCTTCGTTGCGACCCGTCGGCCGATGTCCTATAAGGCCAACAGCCGACCTTTCAACCGACTGCAGGGTAAAGACATCCCCGGCATAATAGGGCCGATCCCCATGGGCCCAGTGTCCGATTCCAAGTCATGGGTCCGAGCACCGTGGGCACCGGTCGAGGCGGCAGGCGAAGGATTAATCTATTGTTTTATAAACAACAAGGCGGTGGACCCTGGGGCGGCGGCCCGTGGGGCAGTGGCGGCGGCGGTGGCGGCGGCAATAACAACAATCCGTGGGGTAACCGCGATCGCGGACCTGCCGGCGCGCCCGATCTTGAGGAATTGCTGCGGCGGGGCCAGGAACGCCTGCGGCGCATGCTGCCCGGTGGTCTGGGCGGCGGGCGCGTCCTCTGGGTGGTCGCCGCGCTTATTCTCTTCCTGTGGGGCATCAGCGGCTTCTACCGCGTTCAGCCCGAGGAAGAAGGCGTTGAATTGCTGTTCGGCAGATACGTCAAGACCACGCAGCCCGGTTTGAATTACTGGTTCCCCGAACCCATCGGCGAGGTCATCAAGCCCAAGGTCACGCAGACCAATCAGGTCACCATCGGCTTTCGCGGCACCGGCGGGAATCTCCGCGACGTTCCAGAAGAAAGCCTCGTGCTGACCGGAGATCAGAATATCGTCGACGTGAAATTCGTCGTTCAATGGCGCATCCGCAATGCCGGAGAATATCTTTTCAGCATGCGCGATCCGGAGGCGACCGTGAAGGTCGCGGCGGAAAGCGCGTTGCGCGAGATTATCGGTCTCAATCCCCTGCAGTCGGTCCTGACCAACCAGCGCGAGATTGTCGCCCAACAGGCGCGGGATCTTCTCCAGAACATCATGGACGGCTACAACGCTGGCATCACGATTCTCGATTTGCGCATTCAGGACGCCGATCCGCCGAAGGAAGTTATCGACGCCTTCAACGACGTGCAGCGCGCGAAGCAGGACGAGGAGCGCTTGCGTAACGAGGCGCTCGCTTACCGCAACGACGTGGTACCGCGTGCCGACGGCGAGGCGGCGCGCATGGTTCAAGCCGCGACCGCCGAGAAGGAAAAACTGGTCAAGGAAGCCGAAGGCCAGGCGGCGCGCTTCACCGCGTTCTACCAGACCTACGCCGCCAACAAGGACATCACCGCCCGGCGCATGTACGTGGAGGCGATGCAGGAAATCTATGGCAAGGCGGACAAGGTGGTGATCGACGACAAGGCCAAAGGCTCGGGCGTGTTGCCCTACCTGCCGTTGCCGCAAATTCAGCATGCGACGCCAAAGGATGCCGGCCAATGATCTCCACCCGCACCATCCTCTTCATCGTCGCGGGCGTGATTGCCTTCCTGCTGCTGACCGGATCGATGTTTACGGTTCACCAGACTCAGCAAGCGCTCGTGCTGCAATTCGGCGAGCCGAAAAAGGTCGTCGCCGAACCCGGCCTGCATTTCAAACTGCCGCTGGTGCAGGACGTATTCTATTACGATGCCCGCATTCTCGACCTCGACCCGCCAAGTCAGGACATGTCGCTGATCGATCAGCGGCGTATCAACGTTGACGCGTTTGCCCGCTACCGCATTGTCGATCCGCTCAAGTTCTTCCAGAGCGTTCAAACGGAAACGGTTTTTCGCGATCGATTCGGAAACATTCTGAACGGCGGTGTACGCGATGCCCTGGGCCGCGCCGAACTGGCCGACGTGCTTGGGGACAAGCGTCCGACCATCATGCGCGAGATTGCCGACGCTACGCGCCGCCGCGCGGCCGAGTTCGGCATCGAAGTGGTGGACGTGCGCATCGTTCGCACGGATTTGACCCAGGACACGACGCAGGCGACGTATAACCGCATGCGCTCCGACCGCGTTGCCGAGGCTGCCGAAAAACGCGGTCTGGGCCAAGAGGAGAAGGCCAAGATCGAAGCGGCGGCGGATCATGACCGCACCGTGATCATCGCCGAGGCCGAACGGCAGTCGCAGATCCTGCGCGGCGATGGCGAAGCGGAAAGCCGTCGCATCCTCAACGCCGCCCAGGGCAAGGACCCGGAGTTCTATGCCTTCTTCCGGTCGCTCGAAGCTTACCGGGCGGCGATGGGCACCGGGACGACCATGGTGATTACGCCGGACTCGGAGTTCTTCAAGTACTTCAACCATATCCCCGGCAAATAGAGCGCGCGGACCGGTTTCCGGCCACGGCTTGCCGGGGCGTAGCGCAATGCATGGAGTGATCGCGTGAACAATCCTCTCCGTACCTTCGCGCGCACCGCGACCATGGTGATTATCGCCGTTGTGGGTCTTGCGCTTGAACCGGCATTTGCCGCGCACGCGCCGTCGGATGGATTCGCCGACCTTGCCGAGCGGCTGTTGCCTTCGGTGGTCAATATTTCCTCAAGCCAGATCATCGACCCCAAGAAAGGGGACGAGGAGATGGACGACGACACGCCGCTTGAGGAATGGTTCCGCGACTATTTCGAGAATCACCGCCATGGCGATGACGAGGACGCCCATCCGCATAAGCGTCGCCAAACCTCCCTCGGCTCCGGTTTCATCATCGACAAGGCCGGCTATATCGTCACCAACAACCATGTGATCGAGAACGCCGACAAGATTTCCGTCATTCTCCAGGACGACACGGTGCTGGCGGCCCAGGTGGTCGGCCGCGATCCGAAAGTCGACGTGGCACTCCTGAAAGTGAACGCGAAACGCGACCTGAAGCCGCTGGTCTGGGGCAATTCCGATGCCGCCAGGGTTGGCGAGTGGGTGCTGGCGATCGGCAATCCGTTTGGTCTCGGCGGCTCGGTCAGCGCCGGAATTATTTCCGCCCGCGCCCGCGACATCAACGCCGGGCAGTATGACGACTTCCTGCAGACCGACGCGGCCATTAATCGCGGCAATTCCGGCGGCCCCTTGCTCAATCAGAACGGCGAGGTGATCGGCATCAACACGGCGATCTATTCGGTGACCGGCGGCAGCGCCGGCGTCGGTTTCGCGGCACCATCGAATCTGGTCCGTCCGGTGCTCGACGACCTGCGCAAGTTCGGACGCACGCGGCGTGGCTGGCTGGGCGTCAAAATCCAAACCGTGACGCCGGAGATCGCCGAAAGCCTGGGTCTCGACCGTAGCCGCGGCGCGCTGGTGTCCGCAGTCGACGACGACGGGCCGGCGGCCAAATCCGCGGTTCAGGTCGGCGATGTGATCATGTCCTTCGACGGCAAGGCTGTCGGTAAGATGCGGGAGCTGCCGCGATTGGTGGCGAACACGCCGGTGGACCGCACGGTTGACGTTGAGGTGTGGCGCCAGGGCAAGCAGGTCCCCGTCAAGCTGAAGATCGGCGAACTCAAGGAGGAGCCGGCGGCGAACGCCCCCGATGCCGCCGACGATACCCAGACTCCCATCGTCCGGACCGAGCTGAAGGAACTCGGCGTCGGCGTCGCGGAGATCTCCGACCATGCCCGGGACAAGTACGATATTCCCGAGAATATTCACGGCCTCGTCGTGCTCGATGTGGATGAGGACATGGACGCGGCACAGGAAGGCCTGCACCGGGGTGACGTGATCGATGAAATCCAGCAGGCCGCCGTCGCCACGCCGGCCGATGCCCAGGCGGCGCTCCAGGCGGCGCAAAAGGCCGGACGCAAGACCATCCTGCTACGGGTGGTCTCCGGCGATAACGTGCACTTCCTCGGTGTGAAGCTCCACTAGAACCTTCAGAATCGCGGTACGTCATGCGGGTCGATTTCTATCATCTCCTGACCTCGCCCCTGGAACGGGCGCTGCCGCTGATTCTGGAAAAGGTCCTGCAGGCCGGCCAGCGGGCGGTGGTCCTGGCCGGGTCCGAGACCCGGGTCGAGGCCCTGGCCGATGTGCTGTGGACCTATAACTCTGACTCCTGGCTTCCTCACGGCACCCGGAAGGATGGCTCCGCCGCCGACCAGCCCATCTGGCTCACCGACCATGAGGAAAACCCCAATGCCGCTCGGGTTCTGGTCCTCACGGACGGCATGACCGCAGGCCGCCTGGGGGACTACGACCGCTGCCTGGACATGTTCGACGGCGCCGATGAAACCGCCACGGCGGCGGCGCGTAACCGCTGGTCGGAGGCCAAAGCCGCCGGCCATGAGCTGCATTATTGGCAACAGACCGAGTCGGGCTGGCAGGAAAAGGCCAGCTGAGACTCGACGTGCAAGACAATGGCTCTATGGTCTACGCTGGTGCGATCGCAATCGGCATGCTTATCCTTCAACTGTCGTCCCAAGGCTTGTCCTTGGGACCCAGAGCTTGTGACTCGGTACGCTACCGATAGCGCCGGTTTCATGGCAGCTTTCCAGCTTCGCGACTCTGGATTCCCGGGACAAGCCCGGGAATGACGACAGTGTAATCTCCCGCGGATGCCTAATTAACCTGATGCTGTCTCGTCCCCGCCATTGCCTCGGCCGGTGGGCTTGTCTATAACGCCGCGCGCTTTCCTGCTGGTCATTTACAAGGCCGGTTGATCCAATTCAGATTATCTCAAGAAGGTTCCCATGGCCATCGAACGCACGTTCTCCATCATCAAGCCCGATGCCACCCGTCGCAATCTGACCGGCAAGGTCAACGCCATGCTCGAGGCGGCCGGCCTGCGCATCGTTGCCCAGAAGCGCATCCACATGTCCCGCGCCCAGGCCGAGGCCTTCTACGGCGTTCACAAGGCCCGTCCGTTCTTCAACGACCTGTGCACGTTCATGACCTCCGGCCCGGTGGTGGTGCAGGTGCTGGAAGGCGAAAACGCGGTCGCCAAGAATCGTGAAGTCATGGGCGCCACCAATCCCGCCAATGCGGCCGAAGGCACCATCCGCAAGGTGCATGCCGAATCCATCGAAGCCAATTCCGTGCACGGTTCCGACTCTCCGGAGAACGCGGCGACCGAGATCGCCTACTTCTTCGCCGGCACCGAAATCGTCGGCTAGTCGTCACCTAGAGAAAGATTTGATGAGGTTGAATCTCCCCCTCACCGTCGCGCTCCGCTCGGCACCCTCTCCCCGTTGGGGCGAGGGTTGGGGTGAGGGGAAAGACCTGCTTCAACACGAAACGATCAAGCTCTAGGAAAGACGCGATGGCACGGTTTCCAGCGCGTCCCAGTCTGGCTTTCCTCGCCTCCCACAACGGCACCAACATGCGTGCCATTGTGGCGGCGTGTAAGCAGGCGCAAATCCGTGCCCAGGCGGTGCTGCTCATCAGCAACAACGGCGACAGCGCGGCCATGGCCTGGGCCAAGGCCAACAAGATTCCGGCTTCGCACATCAGCGCGACCACGGCGGGCTCCGACGCCGAGGCCGACGCCACCATCGCCTCGACCTTGTCCATGGCGGGCGCCGATCTGGTGATCCTCGCGGGCTACATGCGCAAGCTGGGGCCCGAGACCCTCGGCGTATTCAAGCGGCGCATTCTCAACGTCCATCCGGCGCTGCTGCCCAAGTTCGGCGGCCAGGGCATGTACGGCAAGCGCGTCCACGAGGCCGTGCTCGCCAGCGGCGACAAGGAAACCGGCGTCACCATCCACCTCGTTGACGATGTCTATGACCATGGCCCGATCGTGGCGCAGGACCGCGTGCCGGTGCAACCTGGCGACACGCCGGAGACTTTGGCCGCGCGAGTCCAGGCACGCGAGCAAACGCTCTACGTGGAAACGCTCAAGCGGATTTTCACCGGCGAGATAGATCTGGATAAGATTTAGATTGTCCGGCGCATATGTGCTGGCAACAAAAAAAGCCCCCGGCCGGAGCCGGGGGCGTATGAGCTGATGACTATAGACGTTGGCGGCCAAAGTGCTTCAATCGAGAAGCTTGAAAGATTTTGCGATCTGTTCAACGAGCTTGTCGGCTTGGCGTTTGTTCTTTGTATGAACATACGCTGCAATCTCGTATCCGTGCCCGGTATCGTCCGGCTTAGGCCTGTAGGCGAGAAATGCTTTGGAGTAACGCCCTTTCTCGTCGTCCTGCCGTATGCAGGCCACGGTGTCCAGCCCGGCTAGAATCTTTCCTGCGGCTATGATCGATGTGGGGGCATTCGAAATTGAGTGCGGCATCTTATAATCGTAGCTCATGCCATGGCAATAAAACGGTTCCGCTTTGACATAGTCATCGGTCGCTTTGTATTGAAAGGCAGTGTCGGGATTGTGTCCGATGAGAACGAAATCGGGCATTCGCTCATTGCCCGCCGGCAAACGTAAACGTTCACACCGTATCCCAGGGTCGAGCATTACGTAATACCATTCAAGGCTTGAATCGCTACCTGCAAGGCCGCACAGGTGGTAGCCAGGCGGGAGCGTTATTCTCGCGCCGTAAGTTGCATCATCACGAGGCGTATCAAACGTCACCCAATGAGCGCTTGGTTGTTGTCGACCAAGCGCGTTCCCCTGTTGATCCTGCGACCAAGCTAGGGTGGTCGCGAGGCAAACAAGAACGAAAGCGATAATTTTCAACGCGATTGCTCCCAGATCGGCAGACGGCGATCGATTGTGTTGATCATGCCGTGGACAAATGAGCCGTAGTTTGGATTGATGGAATTATACTTTTTCTTTCCATCCTCGGTATCGAGTAATTCGTTTACGAAGCTGTCCGCGTCTGTCTTATTTTGTAGGCGCCGGTACCACTGTGAATTCCGAAAGGCACCGATCGATGCATCGGGCGACGAGTAATCAAAAGGTCTTCCAGTTGAAGGGTCACTGAATCCAAATAGGTTGTTCTGACCCTGAGGCCTTCCACTGATTTGATTCTCCTGCCAGGAGCGCATGAGCTACAGTTGTTTTAAGTGTGACCTGCCTGAATCCTTGGCTGAATGCGTTCAGGCGCGGGAGCAAACGCTCTACGTGGAAACGCTCAAGCGGATTTTTACGGGCGAGATCGATTTGGATAAGATTTAAAATTCTTATCCGTCACCCTGGCGTTTGTTGGTGGGGTCTGGAGCGTTAAACATTGACGCGCCTTGAGGAATGGGTCCTGGGGCTTGGCCCCAGGATGACGGTGGACCTACGCCCTCAAATGCATGTCCGCGTCGGTGAAGGTGACGCCCAGGGGTTCGATCACCACTTGCTTCGCGCCGGCTTCCACAATGCCCGCGACGAGCGCATCGACGCCCGCCCCTCTGGCGACGCTCACCGTCCTCTCCGCATCCTTCGCCGCCACGAACAGGGCGAAGCCCGCGCCCATGTTGAATGTCCCATAAGCATCCGCGTCGCTCATGCGCGCGGCTTTCTGGATGAACGCCAGAACCGGCGGCACGGCGGGAATCTTATTGAACCGGTATGTGAGCGCGCGCGGATGGCGCATGACTTTGCGCCAGCCATGGCCGGTGATGTTGGCGCAGTAATGGGGAACGATCCCGGCGGCGAACAGCGCTTCGGTCACCGGCGAATACAGAACCGTCGGGTCAAGGAGCGCATCGCCGTAAAGGCGGCCATCGGAAATCTTGGTGGCGTAGCCGTCCGGCAATTCCTCGGCCACTTTTCGTGCCAACGAAACGCCGTTGGCGTGGATGCCGCTCGCCGCCAGCAATACGATGGCATCGCCGGGCTTAAGTTTGTCGGCGATGGTCAGACGCTCCTTGGGACGCACCACGCCGATGCACGACGCCGCCAGGTCGATGGTGTCGGCATGGACGACGCCGCCCAGGCTGGGCGTCTCGCCGCCGCCCCACGCGACACCACATTTATTACAGGCGGCTTTCCAGCCTTCGACCAGATCGTGCGCACGGGCCGCGTCGTCGAACCACGCGCTGCTTCCCGCCGCCCAATAGGCCTGTACGGAAATGGGCGTGGCACCCACGGTGATGATGTCGTTAATAGCCATCGCAAGAGTGTCCTGGGCGATGGCGTCGAAATAGGTCTTGCCGGTCACGGCCCGCATGGCGTCGGCGATCAGCACCTTGGTGCCCAAGCATTCGGTAATGGACGCCAGCAGGAACTCGCCCATATCGACCACATAGGCCGATTCCCCGCGCGAGGCTTCCACTTCCCGGTAGGGCGTGCGGAGCAGGTTGGCGGCGGTGTCCCTGGCGGCGCGCTGGGCGGCGATCTTGAGCGGGTCAATCTTGGCGTAGTCAACCCCCGCATCCCGGTAATCGAGTGGTTTTTCAACCATTTAACGGGCCTGCGCCGATGTGCGAAAAGACGTGGCGTCGATGTCGACCCCGGCGCCGTTGTAGGTTAAACCGTTGCCCATGAACGCCTTTCATCACCACGTCGCGCGCTTGGGCGCGAACATACTGGATCAAAGCCGCTTTGCAAGGCAGGGCGGGGCAAGGCGGGGCCTAATCTGGCTCCGGTTTCTGCGCCTCGCCGTGGTCCTGGTTTTCACGCCCGCTGTGGTCATGGCGCAGACTGTGCCGCCCACTGTTGCGCCGCCTGCCGCCGCACCGCCCCCGGCTTCAGCCGCCGCAGCGCCGCCCGCCGCTGGAACGCCGAGCGGCGGGACAGCTGTGGGGGGCGAGCGCCTCAATCTGTTCGAGGCCCGCGCCGTTCCCGTGGACGTGACCGGCGCATCGGTGGCCGAGGCCCGGGACCGGGCCTTTACGGACGGCCGGGTCGCGGCGCTGAACATTGTTCTGGAGCGTATCGCCGCCCATGGTGATCTCGCGCGCCTGCCGCAACTGGCGCCCAACGACGTCGTCGAAATGGTGGGTGAGTTCTCCGTCGCCAACGAGCGCACCTCCGCCGTGCGCTATCTCGCCGACCTGACGGTGCGTTTTAACCCCGATGCCGTGCGCCGTCTTCTGCGCACCGCGCGCATTCCTTTCAGCGAGACCGTCAGCCGGCCGCTGGTGGTTCTGCCGCTTTATGCCGAAAGCGCCGGTTCACCAACGGTGCTCTGGGATGCCAACAATCCGTGGCGCGATGCCTTTGCTCATCTGCAGAACCCAAACGGCCTTGTCCCCCTGATTTTGCCCGCCGGTGATGCCCAGGATGCTCATCTCAAGATAGATCAGGTTAATGCCAGGGATGCGGCTGCCCTGTCAGATTTGGCGGCGCGCTATAACGCCGGGGGCGTCGTGATCGCCAAGGCCAGCGGCGGCGTGCCTGGCGGCGATCCGGTGCAGATTGTGCTGACGGTGATTCGCGGCATCGCCTCACCGACCGACACCGTCATGAGTTCATCCGCACCCGCCGGCCAGTCCCGTGAGGATATGCTGGCCGCCGCCGCCGCCGTCGTCGCAGATGCCGTCGGCGACGACTGGAAGCGGCAGAGCCGCCAAGAGGTGCGAGAGCCCGTCGCTGTCACCGCGCTCGCGTCCCTCACGGAACTCAAGGACTGGCTGCAGATCAGGGACGCTCTGCGCAACATGCCCCTGGTGGCGGCGATCGAACTGCAAGCCATGACCCGCGACCGGGCGCAGATGACGCTCCGGTACGGCGGCGATCCGTCCACATTGGCATTGGCTTTTGCCCGGCAAGGTCTGACGGCCACCCAGCAGTCTGGAGTGTGGATGCTGAGTCTGCCGCATCCGCCGGCCGTGACCCAGTGATCGCGGGATCGCGGTGACCTTGAGTCGGCTTCTGATCACACCGGTACGTGTTGTGAGGCGTCCATGACCGCGGGGCGTCAGTTGATCCTCGATCTCGGCCACCGCCCCGCTTTCGGGCGCGACGATTTTCTCGTGAGCGCGGCCAACCAGGAGGCGGTGGAGTGGATCGACCGCTATCCCTCATGGTCAGGTTATGGCCTGGCGCTGGTGGGGCCGGCTGGTTCGGGCAAGACTCATCTGGCGCAGGTGTTTGCGCGCGCGACCGGTGCGGTCGTGCTGTCGGCCGCATCCCTGGCGGTCGCGGGCATCGGCGCGGTGACGGCCGCCAATCACGTTGTTGTCGTTGATTACGACGGCACGGTCTTCGATGAACGGGCGCTTTTGCATCTTCTGAATGCCATCAAGGAGCGCGACGGCCATGTGCTCGTCACGTCGCGGGAGGCTCCGGCGCGCTGGGGCGTGAGCCTCGCGGATTTGCACTCCCGCCTGTCGGTGTTGCCGGTGGTCAGGATCGCGGCGCCGGACGATGTCTTGTTGGAAGCGGTTTTGATAAAACTGTTTGCCGACCGCCAGCTGACCGTGGCGCCGGACGTGGTCGCATATGCCTTGCGTCACATGGATCGCAGCTTCGCCGCCCTGCGCGCCATTGTCGCCCGCGCCGATGCCGAATCCCTGGCCGGCCAGCGCGCCGTCACCGTGCCGCTGATCAAAAGCCTACTCGGCACCAATATCTGAGGTGTTGCCGTCGGCCTTTGCCCTACACCCCCAGATCGCGGGGACGGATAAGACCGCGCAGGGTGCCGGTCCGCGCTTTGATATCGTCCCACCGCGCGACGTCGAAGGAGATGCTGCACAGGGCACCCGTGGGAAATTTCTCCCTGAGACTCTCCCACGCTTCGCTTTGCCCCGGCGCTTTGCCGATCAGCCGCAAGGCAATCTCGTAGTAGGCCGGATTATGCCCCACCAGAAGGACGGTCGCGGCGGTCTCCGGCAAGGCTTTCAGGAACGCGAACAGGTCATCCGCGTCGATCATGTAAAGGCGGTCGCGAAATGCCACCGGCGCCGACCGAAGCACGGGCTGTAACGCCGTAACGGTTTCCTTGGCGCGGGCCGCCGTGGAACAGAACACCCGATCCACCGCGAATCCACTTTCAGCCATGTAGCGGGCCAGGGCCTGGGCGGCCTTGCGGCCGCGCTTGGCCAAAGGGCGAAGGTGATCCGCGGAATCGTGCTCGCCTTCCGGTTCGGCTTTGGCGTGGCGTAGCAGGTGCAGGGTTTTCACGATCAGGCCCGTAGCTAGGTTAGCGGGCCAGTTCGACATATCCCGCCCGTCCATGATACCCTGACCGGCCATGAATTCATTGCATTTCAATGAATTTGTGTGGTTTGGGCCTTGTGCGCGTCGGTGCGGTGGGGAACCCTGATACCGCATAGATTCAAGCCTAGATCCGGTAAGCCAGTCTCGGCGCAAGGACTCCTGCCATGAGCCGCGTTTCCGCACCCACTCCTCCGACAACACCCGCGGCCTCCCGGCCGGCGGCGGTCCCGGGCGCTGTCGATATCGAGGCGGTCCCGGCCCGGGAGCGTTTCATCAATCGCGAGTTATCCTGGCTGGCATTCAATACCCGGGTCTTGGAAGAAGCGCGCAATCCCCGTCACCCCCTCCTCGAGCGGGTACGCTTCCTGTCCATCTCCGCATCGAACCTCGACGAATTCTATATGGTGCGTGTTGCGGGCCTCAAAGGGCAGGTCAACGCCGGTGTCACGCAGACGTCCGCCGATGGGCTGACACCCCAGGAACAACTCGACCAGATCAATGAACGTGTGCGCGATCTGTTCAGGCTTCAGGATACCTGTTGGGACGAATTGCAGGCGCTGCTGGCGGCCGAAGGCATTTGCGTCGTCGGCCCAGGCGACCTGTCACCGGTCGAGCGTCAGGCCGTGGAGGAACGCTTCCTCGAGCATTTCTTCCCCGTGCTGACGCCGCTGGCCATCGATCCGGCGCACCCGTTTCCGTTCATTCCCAATCTCGGTCATGCGCTCGTGCTGCAGATGGTCAGCATCGCCGACGGCGAGACCATGCGCGCGCTGGTGCCCATTCCCTCGCAGCTGGAACGTTTCGTGCGCCTCAAGGGCGAGGGCGCGCGCTTTATCCTGCTCGAAGACGTGATCCGCCTGTTCATGACCATGCTGTTCCCGGGCTACAAGGTGCAGCAGGCCGGGCACTTCCGCGTCATCCGCGATTCCGAAATGGAAGTCGACGAAGAGGCACAGGACCTTGTGACGAGTTTCGAATCGGCGCTCAAGCGCCGCCGTCGCGGCACCTGTATCCGTCTGGCGATCTCGGCCAAGATGCCCGAAGATCAGGTAAAGATCATCTGCGACGAGTTGGAAGTTTCCGCCAAGGATGTGTTCGTGATCGACGGTTTGATCGGCCAGACCGATCTCCGCCAATTGATCATCGACGATCGTCCGGACCTCTTGTTCCCACCCTACAATGCGCGTTTCCCAGAGCGCATCCGCGATTTCGGCGGCGACTGTTTCGCCGCCATACGCAAGAAGGATATTGTCGTCCACCATCCGTTCGAATCCTTTGACGTGGTGGTGCAGTTTCTGCGTCAGGCGGCCCGCGATCCCAATGTGATCTCCATCAAGCAAACACTGTACCGGACGGGCAAGGACAGCCCGATCGTCAAGGCCCTGGTCGAAGCGGCCGAGGCGGGCAAGTCGGTCACGGCGATGGTTGAACTCAAAGCGCGCTTCGACGAAGAGGCCAACATCGCTTGGGCGCGGGACTTGGAGCGTGCCGGGGCCAACGTCGTGTTCGGCTTCGTCGATCTCAAGACGCACGCCAAGATTTCCCTGGTCGTGCGCCGTGAAGGTACGGAAACCCGCTCCTATGTGCATTTCGGCACCGGCAACTATCACTCGATCACCGCCAAGATTTACACCGATCTGTCGTTCTTCACGTCGGACCCGGCGTTGTGCCGGGATGCGGCCCGGGTGTTCAACTTCATGACCGGATATGCGCGTCCCGACACATTGGAGAAGCTTGCGATCGCGCCGCTCGGCCTGCGCGACAAGCTCGTCGGCTTGATCGAGCGCGAGACGCGATTCGCGGCCGAGGGCAAGCCGGCGACGATCTGGGCGAAGATGAACGCGCTTGTGGACCCGACCATTATCGACGCGCTTTATCGCGCCTCCCAGGCCGGCGTGAAGATCGAACTGGTGATTCGCGGTGTCTGCTGTTTGCGTCCGGGCGTGCCCGGCCTATCCGAGAACATCTCCGTAAAGAGCATCATCGGACGGTTTCTTGAGCACTCGCGAATCATATGCTTCGGTGACGGGCATGAGATGCCCTCGCCGCGGACGAAAGTCTATATCTCATCGGCCGATTGGATGCCCCGCAATCTGTTGGCGCGGGTCGAGAGTTTCGTGCCGGTGGAAAATCCCACCGTCCACCAGCAGGTTCTCGATCAGATCATGGTCGCCAACCACAACGACAATCTTCAGAGCTGGCACCTTCAGACGGACGGAACTTATGTGCGGCAGGCCACGGACGCTCACCCGTTTTCCGCCCACGAGTATTTCATGACCAACCCAAGTTTGTCGGGACAGGGCAGCGCCGTCGATCGCGCTAAACGCCGGGTTCCCAAGCTGGTTCCCAGCCGCCGCTAAAGCTGTTACACAGCCCCCGGTCATGTCACCGTAGCGCCTCTGGTCTTGGGCGCGCCATGCCGGGAATTATTTTTCGCCGATGAGTTCCAAACGTAGCGACGCTTCGAACGCCTCGGAGACAGCCGGCCGCCGCCGGCCTGTGGCCGTCATCGATGTGGGATCGAACTCCGTGCGTCTGGTGGTCTACAGCGGTAAGACCCGGACTCCGATTCCCTTGCATAATGAAAAAGCAATCTGTGCTTTGGGAAAAGGTTTGGAGCGGACCGGTTTTCTCAATTCCCAGGGCATTACCCAGGCCTTCGACACCGTCGCCCGGTTCGTCAGCATCGCCCGTTCGCTTGGCGTTTCACGCATTGATGCCCTCGCCACGGCTGCCGTGCGGGATGCCAAGGACGGCGAGGCATTTGCGAAAGCGATTGAGAAACGTTGCGATATTCGCGTCGATATCCTGACCGGCAAACAGGAAGCGCGCCGTTCCGCCTTGGGCGTCTTGTGCGGCATTCCCGACGCCGACGGCATTGTTGCCGACCTCGGCGGCGGCAGCCTGGAGCTGGTCCAGGTGGGCGGCGGCCATATGAGCGAGCACACAACGTTGCCGCTCGGGCTCCTGCGTCTGACCGAGGCTTCCGACAACGATCGGGTCAAGGCGCTGTCGATCATCAGCAAGGCGCTCGCAAATCACAAATGGATCACTAAGTCCAAGGACCACACCTTGTACGCCGTGGGCGGTGCCTGGCGGGCGCTCGCCCGGGTCTGCATCGCGCAGATGAATTATCCGCTCCATGTGCTCGACAACTTTTCCATCGAGCGCAACCAGGCCATCACACTGTTCGATGTGATCTCCCGCCTCAGTCCCAAGAGCTTGGAACAGATCAAGGGCGTCTCCCGCAGCCGGCTCGCGACGCTGCCTCTGGCCGCCGCCGTGCTCGAACGGTTGCTCGAAATCGTCAAGCCGAAGGCGCTGGTGTTTTCCATCTACGGCATGCGCGAGGGACAGTTCTTCAAATCCCTTCCCGACGACGTCCGCAAACAAGATCCTCTCATCAGCCTGGCCGAGGAGATCGCCCGCAACGCTGGCCGTCCGCCCGCCGCCGGGTATGAGACTTTCGATTGGATGTCGGGTCTGTTCCGCGACGAAACCGCGCGGCAGCGTAAATTGCGTCTCGCGGCCTGCCTGCTGCGGGACGTGTGGTGGAACGAGCACCCCGATTACCGCGCCGATCAGGCCTTTCTGCGTGTGCTCCGCCTGCCGTTCCTGGGCCTGGGCCACGAGGACCGCGCCGGGCTCGCCCTCGCTCTGTTCTTCCGCTACGGCCGCGAGCCGTCCGACCCGACCATCAAGCAGGCGCAGGCGCTGCTCGAGGAAGGCAGGCTCCAGCGCGTGCGCACCATCGGGCTGGCGATGCGGTTGTCCTACGCCCTCTCGGCGGGCGCACCAAAGGTGTTGCAGAAGACCTTGCTGGAAGTGGCCGGCAGTAAACTCGTGCTGACGATTCCGGCCGACGATCCGATGTTCAAGTCGGGCTCATTCGCGCGGCGGCTGGACCGCCTGGCCGATCACTTGGGCCTCACGGCGAAGATTGAGCGGGCGTGAGGCTCAGGGCGCGACAGGTCCCGTCACATTGACATGTGACGCACATGTGACTATACTTATCCACATGTCGAAAATGATTCAACTCCGCAACGTTCCCGACACGCTTCACCGGCAGCTGAAGGCCCGGGCTGCTTTGGCCGGCTTGCCGTTATCCGACTTTCTCATCCGTGAAGCGCGTAAGGTTGCCGATCGGCCTAGCCCCGAGGAAATGCGAGCCCGCCTTGGTCAGCGCGAACCCGTGAAGGGAAAACTATCGCCGACACAGGTTCTGCGCATGGAACGCGATAGCCGGTGATTGTTGTCGACGCGTCGGCAATTCTCGAATTGCTGTTGCATACGCCGTTAGCCGCTGCGATTGCTGATCGAGCGCTGGACCCGGCCGAATCGATGCATGCGCCACATCTCCTCGATGTTGAAGTTATGCAGGTCCTGCGGCGACTGGTTGCGAAAGGCGCGATGACTTCAGATCGGGCGCGATCGGCAATTACCGATTTTTATGACCTTGCGATCGAACGACACGAACACATCGACTTATTGTCACGGATTTGGGAACTTCGCGATTCGCTAAGCGCCTACGATGCGACCTACCTTGCGTTGGCCGAGGCTCTCCAATCTCCGCTGCTGACCTGCGACGGCAAGTTGGCGCGGGCAGGCGGGCACGAGGGGCGCATCGAATTGATCGCCCGGTAGATGCATATCAGCGGTTAGGAATTAACGATTCCGAGCAAGCTCTCCGCCACCCCTGCGGTCTATACGTTGTTCGCGTTGCATTGAGCCGGGTGCAGGCTTAACCCTTAGCCACAGCAATCTGTCGCTTTTCGCAGAGCTTCTCTACCGCTCGAACACTTCCACCGTATTCCCATCCGCCGACAATCCCACGGCGAGCTTGCCGTGCTTGAGCTTGATGGCGTCGGCGCCGAACAGCTCGCGGCGCCAGCCATGCAGGGCGGGGACGTCGGCGGTGTCGGACTGGGCGAGGGCTTCGATGTCCTCGCTGGTGGCGATGAGGCGCTGCGCCACGTGATGGGTTTCGCTGCGGGTCTTGAGCAATAACTTCAGCAGTTCCACCACCGCGCGCGGTGCTTGATTGTCCCAGCTGTCGTCCCGCTCAAGACGCGGGCATTGGGCATCGGGGACGGCTTTGCCGGTCGCCACGGCCGCCAACACGCCATCCACATATTTGCTGCTGGCCAGGGGCTTGGCGAGGCGGGAGCGTTTGATGTCGTCGATGGTCGCCGGTTGGCTCGCGGCCAGCTCCAGCAGGGCATCGTCCTTGGCGACCCGTTGCCGGGGCATGTCCAGGGTCTGGGCGGTGGTCTCGCGCCATGAGGCCAGGGCCTGGAGCACGGCCAGCAGGCGCGGCGCGCGGGTCCGCGCCTTGATCCGGCGCCAGGACTCGCGGGGCTCGTTGCGGTAGGTGGCAGGATCGGTCAGCGTCGCCAACTCCTCCTGCAGCCACCCGACGCGACCGGTTTCCGCCAAGGTCTTGGAGAGAGTGGTATAGGCCTTGCGCAGGTGGGTGACGTCGGCGAGGGCATACTTGACCTGCCGTTCCGTCAAAGGCCGCAACGACCAGTCGGTGAAACGCTGGGATTTGTCCAACTGCGCCCCGGCCAGCTTGGCCACCAGGGTTTCGTACCCGACCTGATCGCCAAAGCCGCACACCATGGCGGCCACCTGCGTATCGAAGATCGGCGTCGGCACCGCCCCGGTACTGTGGAAAAAGATTTCCAGGTCTTGCCGCCCGGCGTGGAACACCTTGAGAATCTTCGGGTTCGCCAAAAGCTTGTGAAATGAGGTGAGGTCGATGCCCGGCGCCAGGGGATCGATGCAATGGGCCTCGTCGGGCCCGGCCACCTGAACCAGGCACAGTTTTGCCCAATAGGTGGTTTCCCGCATGAATTCGGTGTCCACCGTCACGAATTCCGTGCCCGCGAGGCGCTCGCAAAAGGCCTCCAGGGATGCCGTATCGGTCAAAAGGCTCATATCAGGCTGTCCAGGCGGTCATAGGGGGTTGGCGTAGGGCTGGCCTCAGACCAAGTGCGGGGCTGCGCAGTCATAGCGGCTCACCTTTGCCACCGCAACGGTTGCGGCCTCTAAGCTTGACAAATAGGCGGGTTCAGTGTGGTTTCACGACCGCTCGCACCCTGGGAGCCGCACGGGTCATCGCACCCGCGGCATCCGCCCTTCGCCAAGGAATTCTCGCGTAATGAACCAATACCGCACCCACACCTGCGGCGCCCTTCGCCAGGAGCATGCCGGTCAGGCCGCGCGTCTCGCCGGATGGGTTCATCGCAAGCGCGACCATGGAAATCTATTGTTCGTCGATCTGCGCGATCAGTACGGCCTGACCCAATGCGTCGTCGACATCTCCAGCCCGGTCTTCAAGGCCCTGGAAGCGGTGCGCCCCGAGAGCGTCGTGTCCGTAACCGGCAAAGTCGTGCCGCGTAGCGCCGAGACTATCAACGACAAGCTCGCCACCGGCCGCATCGAACTGGTGGTGGCGGAGGTCGAGGTGCTGTCCGAGGCGGCGGTACTGCCCATGCAGGTCGCCGGCGAGCAGGAATACACGGAAGAAACGCGGCTGACCTATCGCTTTCTCGATCTACGCCGCGAGAAAATGCGCGACAACATTCTGTTGCGCTCGCAGGTGATCGCCAGCATCCGGCGGCGCATGTGGGACGCGGGCTTTGTGGAATTCCAGACGCCGATTCTGACCGCCTCGTCACCCGAGGGCGCCCGCGACTTCCTGGTGCCGTCGCGTATTCATCCCGGCAAGTTCTATGCCCTGCCCCAGGCACCGCAGCAGTTCAAACAGCTGATCATGACTTCGGGGTTCGATCGCTATTTCCAGATCGCGCCGTGCTTCCGTGACGAGGACAGCCGCGCCGACCGTTCGCCCGGCGAGTTCTACCAGCTCGATTTCGAGATGGCATTTGTCACCCAGGACGATGTGTTCGACACCATCGCCCCGGTGCTGCAGGGCCTATTCGTGGAGTTCGGAAAAGGTCGTCCCGTGACGGCCACGCCGTTCCCGCGTATCCCCTATGCCGAGGCTTTGCTCAAGTACGGCAGCGACAAACCCGACCTGCGCAATCCGCTGCTCATCACCGATGTGACCGAGGCGTTCAAGGGGTCGAACTTTGGTCTATTCGCCCGCAACATCGAAAAGGGCTCGGTCGTGCGCGCCATCCCGGCGCCGAAGTCCGCCGATCAGCCGCGCAGCTGGTTCGACAAGCTCAACGAATGGGCGCGGGAACAGGGCGCGGGCGGCCTTGGCTATATTCAATACAAGGATGGTGAGGCGCGCGGGCCTATCGCCAAGAACCTCGACCCGGATCGCGTGGCCGCGATCAAGACGGCAACCGGTGTCAGCGATGGCGACAGCGTGTTCTTTGTTTGCGACAAGGAAACGGCCGCGGCCAAGTTCGCTGGCCATGTGCGCACACGGTTATGCGACGAGTTGAATCTTCTTGACCGCAATCAGTTTGCGTTCTGCTGGATCGTCGATTTCCCGATGTACGAGCGCAATGCGGACACGGGTCAGATCGAATTCAGTCACAACCCGTTCTCCATGCCCCAAGGTGCCATGGAGGCGTTGGAGACCATGGACCCCTTGGAGATCAAGGCGTTCCAATATGACATTGTCTGCAATGGCGTGGAGCTGTCTTCGGGCGCGATCCGCAATCACCGTCCCGACATCATGTACAAGGCCTTCGAGATCGCCGGCTATAGCAAGGCCGACGTGGAGGCCCGCTTCGGCGGCATGCTGAATGCCTTCAAGTACGGAGCACCACCCCATGGCGGCTCGGCGCCCGGCATCGATCGCATCGTCATGTTGCTCGCCGACGAGCCCAATATCCGCGAAGTGATTATCTTCCCCATGACGGGCAAGGCGGAAGATCTGCTGATGCAGGCTCCGAACGACGTCATGCCGCGGCAGCTGAAGGAACTGCATATCAAATTGGATTTGCCCAAGCCGGTCGCGAAAGAAACCGGCGGCTGACGGCGGTCTCTAGCGCGCCACGATCTCGCCCTTGAGCTTGCGCTGTTGCTTGATCCGGTACATGGCGGCATCGGCGCTTTCGAGCAACTCGCGTACCTCGGCGTTGGACGCATACATGTGTACGCCGCAACTGGCCTTGATCGGAATCTGCTGGCCATCCCATTGGGCATAAGCGTTGTTGAGTTTCACGTCGAGTTCTTCCGCGCGGCGCAGGCCGTCGCGTTTGTTCGAGCGCGGCAGCAGAATCGCGAACTCGTCCCCGCCGAGCCGCCCGATGTAGTCGGTCTCGCGGATATGGGCCCTCAGCAGCGTACCGACAGTCACCAAGACTTGATCGCCTGCGGCGTGGCCAAAGGTATCGTTGATCGGCTTGAAGCCATCGAGATCGACAAAAATCAATACGCCGCCGACACCGTGACGACGCGCCACCGACAATTCGTGGGTGAGGCGCTCTTCGAACCCACGGCGGTTGAGAACCTTGGTAAGCGCATCCGTGGTTGCGAGGCTCTCCAGTTCGGCGATGCGTTTGTCTTGGGCCCGCAGGTGTTGGGTGATCTCCTCGACCAGAGTGTGCGCAAGTTGCCCGATCTGGCGCACCGCCTTGGCACCGACGTCTACATCCGGCTTTACGCCTTCAGTGATCCGAACCAACTGGGCCAGACGCGTGACAATGCCGCCGTGCTCAACCTCCGGCTCGGCAGCCGGCGTAGGCGTTTCTTGCGGCAAGCCCGACATCTGATGACTCCTTTCCCCCGGCAGCGGTATTCTGTCAGCGCCCGTTGCATGGGGTCGACATGCGGAATAGCGGCCTGCATTGACCGCCACCTGTGGAGCTCAAGATGCCGAATTCCCAATGGTCTCAAAGGGTCGGCACAACTTCGCGGTGTGACGGTAAAACGCCGGCTTCGCAATAACCATGTCGCCGACGTCTGATCGTGTTTTCTGCAGGTACCTCCGGATGCGTTATAACTATATAAGAACACTCATCTTTTTGAACAAGACCCGCCCCGCGGCTGAGGGCTGTCAGCCTGACGGCGCGAGGCCTTTGTCCAAAAGTTTCGGTTTTTGGTCAAAACGAGATTGCGCGACTCCGCCCCGGCTTGCGGGCGCGGCACTGGTGATTGTCGCGATTTTCATCGGCGGCGCGCGTCCGGCGTCGGCCCAGCATCCGCTCGCGCCCCCGGCCGCCACGTTGGCGCCGGTTGCCGCGCCGGTGGTGCTCGCGTCTCATCGCGCCGTTTACAACGTGACGCTGGTGCGCGCCAGCCAAGCGGACGGTGTGCGCAGTGCTTTCGGATCGACGACCTACACCCTGACCGACCGTTGTGATGGGTACACCATTGAGTCCGCGCTACAGCTTGAACTTGGCCTTTCCAATGGTTCCGAATCCGCGATCGAGCAACGGTATGCCGCGTGGGAGGCCAAGGACAATCGCTCGGCCTCATTCCGCATGCTCACCCACGAAAACGGCGACCTCAAGGATTCCTACCACGGCACGGCGACCCTCGACGCGACCGGTGCCGGTTCGGTGACCTATGCCGACGATCAGCAGGATCAACCGACGACCTTCAACCTTCCGGCGGGAACGCTGCTGTCCACCGGGCACATCATCGCGCTTCTCACCAGCGCGGCGCGCGGCGAAACGCTGGTGAACCGGTCCGTTATTGACGGCTCATTCGATGACGGACCTTATCGCATTGCTGCCGTCATTGGTCCCCAAGCACACGAGGTCCTCCCGGCAGCCGACAGCGGCGGATTGGAAACCGGCGTGCTCAGGCCGGTGGCGCTGGCTTATTTCTCCCTCCAGTCCACCGAGGACGCGCCGCAGTACGAACTCACCATGAGCCTCTACCCGAACGGTGTCGCACGACACATGGTCCAGGATTTCGGCGGGTTCACGCTCGCGTTCGACCTCGTTCACGTCGAGCCCATCGCCAAGCCGCCCTGCTGAAGCGCATCTTTTCTATAGTCTGGCCGGCGCAGGCTTGGCATTGCTCGGTTTGCGCAATCCAAGGGCTTCCCGCGCGCCGGCCCGGATGTAGGCGTAGATCTGCGAAATCTGTTGGTCGGTCAGCATCTCAAAGCGGGGCATGCCCTGCTCCATCAGAGCGCCGCTCTTGAGTAGCTGGCTGAAGCTGTCGAGTTCGAGCGCAATCCCGGATTCGCGAAGATCCGGTGCCGGCGAGCCTGTCCCTTGCAGGCCGACGCCATGACAGGTGGCGCAGCGGATGAAGAGCGCGCGCCCGGCATCTACATCGGCTTCGTTGAGGACGAGCGCAGGATCATCAAGCGCATGTACTTTCATGTCCGGCGGCGCCGTGGGCGGCAACTTTGTCTTGCCGTCGAGAACGAAGGTGAGCAACCGGCGCGGCTGCGCGCCGAATTTCCAGCCAACATTCATCAGATTGCCCAGTGGTGCGGTCGTGCCGCCATACCCGACCAGCACCGAGACATATTGCTTGCCGTTTACACTGTAGCTCATTGGCGCGGCAATGATGCCGAGCCCTGCGTTAAAGCGCCACAGGCGCTTACCGCTGCGGCCGTCGTAGGCCGAGAACCAGCCGTCGGCCGTGCCCTGGAAGACCAGGTCGCCCGCCGTCGCTAACGTGCCGCCGTTCCATAACTGCTCATGTTGCACGCTCCAGCGCAGCTTCTGCGTCACCGGGTCCCATGCCAGCAGCTTGCCCTTGCCGTCGTTCTTGTACTTGATGACCGGTTCGACCATCAGGCCCATGATGTTGAAAGCGTTCTCGGCCTGTTTGCCGCGCGAAAAACGCGTGCCGATCTGCTGGACCGGTATGTAGACCAGTCCCGTGCGCGGGCTGTAGGACATGGCCTGCCAATTGTGACCGCCGATGGTGCCTGGCCACATTTCGGAAAGGCCGGTCTCATAACGGATATTCGGCTCCTCCACCGGCCGTCCGGTCTTGAGGTCGATGCGCTTCGCCCAGGTGACGAGACCGGTCTTCTCCGCCGAGATCAGTTGCCCGGTCTCGGCATCAAGAACATAGAAGAAGCCGTTGGTCGGGGCATGCATCAGCACCTTGCGGGGCTTGCCGTCGATGTTGAGAGTCGCCAAGACGATGTTGGGCGTTGCCTTGTAATCCCATGAGTCGCGCTGGTTTTCTTGGTAGTGCCAAATATACTTGCCGGTGTTGGCGTCGAGCGCGACGATCGAAGACGTATAGAGATTGTCCCCACCACCAGGACTACGCACCGCGGGATCGTAGGGTCCGGCATTGCCCGCACCGATATAGATGCGGTTCGCCTCCGGGTCGAAGGTCATCCCATTCCACACCGTTCCGCCCGTGCCGGTCTTCCACCATTCGCCGGTCCAGGTCTTCGCTGCGGCCTCCATGGCCGGATCGCCCTTGTTCTCTTCCGGTGATCCGGGGGCGGTATAGAATCGCCAGAGGAACTTTCCAGTAGCGGCGTCATAAGCGGAGACAAAGCCACGCGCACCCAAGTCGGCACCGCCATTTCCGATGATGACCTTGCCGTTCATCATCCGCGGCGCGCCGGTGCTGGAGTTGAGTAGGCCGGGCGCAATGGTTTCCTGAACCCAGATTTCCTTGCCGGTTTTGGCATCGAGCGCGATCAACCGGCCGTCCATAGCCGCGACGAAGACCCGGCCATTCTCGTAGGCAACGCCACGGTTCACGCCCCAGCCGAGATTCATCTTCGCCGGACTGTGCTTCCAGGTTTGCGGATCATACTTCCAAAGCAACTGTCCGCTGGTGGCATCGACGGCGTAGACGACAGCGTAGCTGCCGGAGAAATAGAGCACGCCATCGACCGCGAGCGGCGTTGCTTCCAGACTTACTTCGCCCGGCAGATCGAGCGACCAGGCCAGGCCGAGGCGGCTCACATTGCCAGTGCGGATCTCGGTTAGGCGGCTGTAATCGGCCTCGTCGGTTGCACCGCCGGGTGCGGCCCAGTTGGCACTCGTGCCGACGCCCGCATCTGGCTGGGCGGCATTTGAAAACCCGGCGAGAAACAAGATCGCGGCTGTGGCGACGAGCGATCCTGCGAAAATACTGCGCATGACATCCTCCCCTTCCGACCCATGTTCTTAAAGCGGAACATGATCGTTACCTCCCAGATTATTCTCCAAGGTACGGCCTATGGCGGATGCAACGCAATCTGCCTTAATTGGATAGGGATGGGACTACGGCCACAGCCAGGCCGCGCCCCGGACTCCGCTGGCGTCGCCGTGGCGAGGCGGGAGCAGGCGCGTGGTCACGGTGTCGGAAAATACGTAGCGCGGCCACAAGGCCGGCACGTCGCGATATAGACGCGCGATCTGCGAAAGACCGCCGCC
Organism: Rhodospirillaceae bacterium; assembly: GCA_004297485.1. Classification (GTDB taxonomy): domain Bacteria; phylum Pseudomonadota; class Alphaproteobacteria; order Rhodospirillales; family Rhodospirillaceae; genus SCTM01. The sequence continues at coordinate 26,163 of SCTM01000096.1, read as the reverse complement.
CAGCACAATCACATGGGGATCGACGATATTGATGACCACCGCTGTTGCCCGCGCCAGGCGTTCGACGTAGCGCGCCAGACTCTCAGCGGCGATGGGTTCGCCGGTCTCGGCGCGTGCGACGATTTCCGCCGCCGGGAGCGCGGTGCCGCGCCGCGCGGCATCGTCGCGGCTTAGGCCGGGGCCCGACAGGAATGTCTCAACGCAGCCGCTTCGTCCGCAATAACAAGCCGGCCCTGGACGCTCGTCGTCATGGGGACGGGGCATGGGATTGTGGCCCCATTCGCCTGTAATCGCGTTCGCGCCGTGGATCACGCGTCCGTGGACCACCAGCCCGCCGCCGACACCGGTACCGATGATGACGCCAAAGACGACGTCGGCTCCCGCCGCCGACCCGTCGGAAGCTTCCGACAGCGCGAAACAATCGGCATCGTTGGCGAGACGGACGGGCGCGCCAACGGCGGCTTCCATGTCGCGCTGAAACGGATGACCGATCAGCACCACCGAGTTGGCATTTTTGATGAGTCCGGTCTGTAGGGAAGCCGCTCCCGGGATGCCGATCCCGACACTTGCGCTACCGGCCGCGGGCGAGGTCGCGGTGGCCGCGGCAGTAGCGGCGACAAGATCAGCGACGGCTTTCACGGTTCCATCGTATGACCCATGCGGTGTCGCGACCCGTTTGCGGAAGCGCTCCTTGCCGTCGCGGTCAAGGCCTACGGCCTCGATCTTGGTCCCGCCGAGGTCGATGCCGATGCGAATATCAGTCTGTGTTGTCATGTGCCCGGAAAAGCTCTCTGAACGTACCGCGCACCGGCTATAATAGCTGGTCCGGCGTAATGGCGTACTCTATCTGAAGACTTCTTTGAATCACTTTTGGGTAGAGATTGATCATGATTGATCATGCATCGGTGCCGGTGCGATCGCTTTTGCAAAGTGCGGATACGTACGAACGGTTTCTCAAGCCGCTGGGCTACACACGGTTGGTTGAACGCGCGGCAACGATCGGGTTCGGGAAAAAATACCCGGAACTTTGGCTGAATGCGCGTCCGAAGATGATCATGGCGTCTGATGATGCCGGCTACCACGTGTGCCTGCGCGCGCCCGACGAAAAAGCCGTGTGCGACTTTCACGCCACTGCGTTGGAGGCGGGTTGCCAATGCGCTGGTCCGCCGGGAAACCGGCAAGGCGCGATGGCCCTATACTTCGCGGCTTTCATCTTCGACAAAGACGGCAATAAGATAGAGGCGGCCACCTTTTCCAAAGATTGTGTTTGATTGTTATGACCACACTGCTCGTTACACATGCCAGTGCGACCGGTCACGACACGGGCGATGGGCATCCGGAACAACCCGACCGCATCCGGCATGTCCTCAAGGCACTTGAGCAGCCGGTGTTCGCTCAGCTCCAGCGCGTCGCCGCGCGCACCGCGACCCTCGACCAGATGGCGCGCGCTCATCCCCGGGCGTTTGTGGAAGCTGTGCTCCGAGCGGTGCCGGAGCAGGGATTTCGCAGCATCGACGCCGACACCATTCTATCGCCCGGCTCCGGCGCGGCCATCGCCGATGCGGCCGGCGCGGTGATTACGGCGGTTGATGCCGTAGCCGGCGGCACGGCCGCGAATGCCTTTTGTGCCGTGCGCCCTCCCGGCCATCACGCCGAATCAACCCGCGCCATGGGGTTTTGTCTGGTGAACAATGTGGCCATCGGCGCGCTTCATGCCCGGGCCGCGTATGGATACCGCCGGATCGCCGTGGTTGATTTCGACGTTCACCATGGCAACGGCACCCAGGACATTTTTTGGAATGATCCCGAGGCCTTTTATGCCTCCACCCATCAGTTTCCCAATTATCCCGGCACCGGTGCCCGGCGGGAGCAGGGCGCACATGCCAATGTGGTCAATGTGCCGATCCGGCCCGGCGGCGGGGGCGATCCGTTCCGCGCTGGGTTTATGGATGAAATCCTACCGGCCCTTACCGTGTTCAAACCCGATTTCATCCTTGTTTCCGCGGGATTTGATGCCCATAAGGACGATCCGCTGGCCGACCTGCACCTGACTGAAACGGACTTTGCCTGGGCAACCGCAAGTTTGGTGAAAGCGTCCCGGGAACTATGCGGCGGCCGTCTGGTGTCGGTGCTGGAAGGCGGTTACAACCTGGACGCCCTGGCGGAGAGCGTGGTCGCGCACGTGCAAACGCTTCAAGAAGCTGGCCATGAGGCCGGTGCGTGAGCTGAGTATCTGGTCCGTCCGCCGGCCGGTTCTATGGTTTGATGAAAGAATGTGTGATGGCTCAAAGCGCTTCCGTGGAGACAGTGCCGGAAGATATCAAGCGTCTCGGTTTCGAAGACGCCATGAAGGAACTGGAACGGATCGTCAAAGACCTCGAGTCCGGTCAGGTCAAGCTCGATGAGGCGGTGAAGGCTTACGAACGGGGCGCCGCCCTCAAGAAGCATTGCGAAGCTAAGCTGGCCGATGCCCGCATGAAGGTTGAGAAAATCACCGGCAGCGGCGCGAATCTGGGCCTCGAACCGGTCGATACGGAATAGCGGTGGGCAAAGTGTCGGGCGTGGGGACGATCGAAGAGAGCTTGTTTGCGCGTGCGCTTGGCGAAACCGCCAGTGCCGTGAATCAGACTTTGGACCAATTGTTGCCGTCTGTCCCTGGGCCGGAAGGCCAGGTGGTGGAGGCTATGCGCTACGCTGCGCTCGACGGCGGCAAGCGGCTGCGCCCTTTTCTCGTCTGCGCGTCGGCGGACCTGTTTCAGGTTCCCAGGGCCCGCGCGCTTCGGGCCGCCGCGGCCGTGGAAATGGTGCATTGCTACTCCCTGGTCCACGACGATCTTCCGGCCATGGACGACGACGACCTGCGGCGGGGCCGGCCGACGGTGCATAAGGCCTATGACGAAGCCACGGCAATCCTTGCGGGCGATGGCCTCCTGACCATGGCCTTTGAGGTCCTGGCTGACCCGGCCACCCATCCGGACGGTGCCGTGCGGGCGGATCTGGTCACGGAATTGGCCCGGGGGTCAGGTGCTGCGGGCATGGTGGGCGGCCAGATGATTGACCTCAGGGCTCCTGAGCTGGACCTGGACGAGGCCGGGCTTATCCGCCTCCAGGGCATGAAAACCGGTTGCCTGATTGCCTGTGCCTGTCGTTTTGGCGCGGTCCTGGGGGGTGGCAACCAGGACGGGAGAGCTGCCCTCGGCGCCTATGGCCAGGCCATTGGGTTGGCTTTCCAGATTGCCGACGACGTGCTCGATGTGGAGGGGTCGGCAGGTGTGACCGGAAAAGCAACAGGTAAGGACGCCGCTGCCGGCAAGGCGACTTTTGTCTCCCGGCTTGGTCTCGAAGGTGCTAAAAGTCAGTCTCAGAGACTGGTGGAACAGGCCATTGATCATGTTGGGATTTTTGGTCCAGCGGCGGAGCCGCTGCGGCAAGCTGCAAGATTTACGATCCGTCGTCGCACCTGATGCTGCGCTGCCGAATGATGGCGCCGACATGCGTATGGCCCGTGTGATGATCCTCCCGGTACAGGTGTGACCATGACCACTAGCACGCCCAATGCGGCGATCTTGTCCACGCCGCTCCTGGACCGGATCACGGCGCCATCGGATCTTCGCAATCTGTCCATCGAGCAGCTGACTCAACTTGCCAACGAGTTGCGCGCCGAAACGATCCACAGTGTTTCCCGCACGGGGGGGCACCTGGGCGCAGGCCTGGGCGTGGTCGAGCTCACCGTTGCCGTGCATCACGTGTTCGATACGCCGGACGACAGACTCATCTGGGACGTGGGCCATCAATGCTACCCGCACAAAATTCTCACCGGCCGGCGTGGACAAATGTCCACCATCCGCCAGAAGGGTGGCCTCTCCGGATTCACGCTGCGCACGGAAAGCCCTCACGATCCTTTTGGTGCGGGCCATAGCTCAACGACGATCTCCGCCGGACTTGGCATGGCGGTGGCGCGCGATCTGGCGGGCCGTAACAATCATGTCATTGCCGTGATCGGCGACGGCGCCATGAGTGCTGGCATGGCTTATGAAGCCATGAACAACGCCGGCAGCCTCAAGAGCCGCCTGATCGTCATTCTCAACGACAACGACATGTCGATCGCGCCGCCGGTCGGCGCCATGAGCGCGTATCTGTCGCGGCTGCTGTCGTCCAAGTCCTATCTGACCTTGCGCCAGGCGATGAAGCAGATCGCCCATCATCTGCCGCGCAGTCTCGGCGTGGCCGCGCGCCGTGCCGAGGAATACACCCGCGGCATGGTTACCGGCGGCACGTTGTTCGAGGAACTCGGCCTTTACTACGTCGGGCCAATCGATGGTCACAACATTGAGCACCTCGTCCCGGTGCTGCGCAACGTGCGTGACTCCGAGGCCGAGGGACCGTTCCTGATTCACGTCGTCACCCAGAAGGGGCGCGGCTATCCGCCAGCGGAGGCCGCCGCAGACAAGTTCCATGGTGTGACCAAGTTCGACGTGGTGTCCGGCGCTCAGGCCAAGGCCGTTGCCAAGGCCCCGGCCTATACGGGCGTCTTCGCCAAGGCGCTCATGGCCGAAGCCGCCGTCGACGACAAGATCGTTGCCATTAACGCGGCGATGCCCAGCGGTACCGGTCTCGACAAGTTCGCGGAAAAATTTCCGGACCGTTGTTTCGACGTGGGTATTGCCGAGCAGCATGCGGTGACCTTTGCCGCCGGGCTCGCCACCGAAGGCTACAAGCCGTTCTGCGCCATTTACTCCACGTTCCTGCAGCGCGCCTACGATCAGGTCGTGCATGACGTCGCCGTGCAAAACCTGCCGGTGCGGTTTGCCCTGGATCGCGCGGGCTATGTGGGCGCCGATGGCGCCACCCATCAAGGCTCGTTCGACCTCGCCTATCTCGGATGCCTGCCGAATTTCGTGATCATGGCCGCGGCCGACGAACTCGAACTAATGCATATGGTGGCGACCGCCGCCGGCCACGGCAGTGGCCCTATCGCCGTTCGCTATCCGCGTGGCGAGGGGGTTGGTCTTGAGCTGCCGGTTCGGGGTACGCCGCTGGTCATCGGCAAGGGCCGCGTTGTGCGTGAAGGCACCAAGGTCGCGCTCTTGAGCCTCGGCACCCGCCTGGCCGAATGCCTGAAGGCTGCCGACGAACTGGCCGCCCGTGGATTATCGACAACCGTCGCCGACGCGCGTTTCGCCAAGCCGCTTGATTCGGACCTCATCAACCAGCTGGCCGATCATCACGAGGTCCTCGTGACCGTGGAGGAAGGTTCCGCTGGCGGCTTCGGCGCGGCGGTTCTGCATCATTTGGCCTGGAGCGGCCGCCTCGATCGCGGACTTAAGGTCCGCACCATGACCATGCCCGACGCCTTTATCGAGCACGCCAAGCCGGAGGAACAACTGGTTACCGCCGGATTGACGTCGCTCCATATCGCCGCCACCGTGGTCGGTGCGCTGGGCCGGGAGATTGACAGTCATCTGGCGCAAGCCATCGTCCGCGCCTAGACCATCTTCCACGGATTATCATGGCGGTCGCCAAACGTCGCCTCGACCAGTTGCTGGTCGATCGCGGTCTCGCCGAAAGCCTGACCAAAGCCCAGGCTCTAATTCTCGCCGGTCTCGTCTACAGTGGCGAACGCCGTCTCAACAGTCCCGGCGCTCCAGTCGCCGAAGGTCTGAGTGTTACCCTGCGTGGACAGGATCATCCCTGGGTGTCGCGCGGCGGGCTTAAGCTGGCTCATGGGCTTACCCATTTTGGTTTTGTCGCAGCCGGCTGCATCGCTCTCGATATCGGTGCGTCCACCGGTGGGTTTACAGATGTGCTGCTCACCAATGGTGCAACCAAGGTCTATGCGGTCGACGTGGGCTACGGCCAGCTGGCGCACAAGCTCCGCACCGATCCGCGCGTCGTGGTGCTTGAACGCACCAATGCCCGTTATCTCACGGCCGCCGAAGTTCCCGATCGCGTCGACGCGGTCGTCTGTGATGCGAGTTTCATCGGCTTGCAGACCATCCTGCCCGCTGCGCTGGCGCTTTCGGCGCCCGGCGCGTGGCTCATTGCTCTGATCAAACCGCAGTTCGAGGTCGATCGCGAGAACGTGGGCAAGAAGGGCGTGGTACGCGATCCCGCGCTTCACGCCGAGGTGTGCGCGACGATTTCCGCGTGGTTGTCCGCGCAGCCCGGTTGGGCGGTGGCCGGAGTCACGGCCAGCCCCATCACCGGTCCGGAAGGCAATGTGGAATTCCTCATCGGCGCGTTGAGAGCCGCGTCATGATTTCCTATGGAGCCAGCCTGCGTTCCCTCTGGCCGCTTGATCCCACGGTGACGTACCTCAATCACGGCGGCTATGGCGCTACGCCCCACGAGGTGTTGGCGGTTCAAACAGACTGGCGTCAACGGATCGAGAAAAATCCGACCCGATTCATGACCGCTGAATATCCTGCGGCAATACGGCACGCCGCTGGTGTACTGGCAGGGTACGTGGGCGCCGCGCCCGACGACGTGGTGTTCATCGACAACGCCACATCGGGCTGCAATGCCGTGCTTCGCTCCCTCGATTTCCGGCCCGGCGACGAAATTCTCATCGCCAATCTCGCTTATGGTGCGATCATAAAAGCTGCGCGCTATGTGGCCGATCGCACGGGCGCGACGCTGATGATCGCCGAACTTCCGCTCCCCGTGAGCCATGAGGACGATGTCGTGGCGGCGTTCGCCGCGCGTCTCAGCGACCGCACCCGGCTTGTCGTCCTCGATCACATCTTTTCGCCGACCGGTCTTGTCGTGCCCGTGCGTCGCCTGTCCGACGCGGCTCATGCGGTCGGGGCGCGTGTGTTGATCGATGGCGCCCACGTGCCCGGCAATCTGGCGCTGAACGTGATCGAAACCGGCGCCGACTGGTACGTGGGGAACTGCCATAAATGGCTGTTCGCGCCCCGCGCTTGCGGATTCCTGTGGGCAACCGGGGCGGCCCGCGAAGCCATTCATCCCTTGGCGATCTCCCACGGCTACGGCCAGGGCATGACGGCTGAATTCGATTGGACCGGCACGCGCGATCCATCGACATTTTTATCGGTCCCGGCTGGGATCGCGTTTCATGACCGCCTCGGCGGCCCTGCTCTCATGACCCGCAATACCGGACTTGCTTCCGAGGCCGCACGACGTCTGGTGTCTCTTTGGAATACGGAAGTCGCCGCGCCACCGGGTATGTGCGCGGCCATGGCTGCAATACGTCTGCCGCTGGAGTATGCCTCTACGGCGGCGGACGCGGTGGCCTTGCGGACGTGGTTGTCGGAGCATCACAAGATCGAAGTTGCGCTCAGCTTTCAAGGCGACGCCGCGTGGGTGCGTATTGCTGCTCAGGCTTACAACGAGCCCACGGATTACGACACGTTGGCGGGTGCTATTGCGGCTTACGGGCGGTGACGTCATGCCAACCGCGTCACCCGGCTTTTTCGAGCCACACCCAATGCATTTCTTCCGGCGCGCCATGGCGGAAGTGGACGCTCCGGCAAGTGAGGGTGTGGCCGATGATCTCACTGAAGCGCGTGGTGATCTCCTCCGTCGTGCGCGTCGGGCAATCAAGCGCGAGAAAGTCTGTTTCGCTGACGGACATAAGCATGCGCCGCGAAGGCTTGCTTGCCCAGGATTTCAAGATGTGCGTCAGGGACTCTGGTTGGTCCGATTCTCCGATCCAGAGATCGGCATCGTATATATCGGGTGTGTCGGCGCGTGTCCCATACGTCCATGTGGCAGGATAAGTATCCTCAAGGGCGTTTAATTCTGCGGTGTGTGTGTGGATGATATGAACGCGCTCCATGCCGCTATCGCGCACGGGCAGCAGTGTATCCAAGCCACGGCCATTGTTCCGGAGAAGCGCGAGCGTGCTCTCAATCCCGTCGAGCGCCTCTGCCGGAAAAAGATTTGAGCCCAGGGGACGGAGCACATCAAGCGGCGGATATGGGCCGCTGCGTAGGACGTTCATCATCAGCCCTGGTGCACGTACGTTTTCCACGATCCACATGCGGTGGAGGATGCCCAACCACTCCTGTGAGACGCCGATCTGCGCGGCGGTGGTCACTGCTTGGGGCCAAGGTTCGTCGAGGGTCTGCTTGACGGCAAGAAGCCCCTCGGCGAGTCCCGGCATGGACGGTGTCACGGGAATGCGAGTGCTGTGATCGTCGGCATAGAGCAGGTAATGGGGCTTGAACAACGCCAGCCGCTTCCAGTGGGTGGGCGGATCAAGCGGACGGCGCGCATAGGCGCCGTGGGTGAGATAACGCAAGCCCGCCGGGGGGGCCTTGAGCAGCGTCGCCACCAGCTCATAATGGAGCAGATACATGATGCCGTTGCGGAGATGGTCCCCACGGCCCATGAGATGCCGGTAGACGGCACTGTTGCCCAGCCGCGTCAAACAGATGTATCCGACAAGATAGTCGCCGTCGGAGCGATCGGTGGCTTCCCGGAATACGCCCCAGAAGCTTTCGTTGTGCTGCGCGCATGCACGCGCCGCGACTGGGCGAATCATTTTCGCCAAGGCGTCCGCATCGGCGAGATGGAGCGCGCCTTCCATGGGCTTGCGGTCGCGAAAGGTTTTCGAGCGGTGGATGGCGACCATGTCCGGAAGATATTCGCCGGGCTCGAATTCCCGCACCGTGTATCCAGACCGCCGCGCCCGCGCGATCTGGCGATTGACGGTGCCGCGTTTGGTGGAGATCAGTCGCGCGGCCTTCATCACCGCATCCATGTCGGCGTAGGCCGCGAGGTCGAGGGTCGCCATGGCGTAGACCCCGACCTGTTTGGCGACGGTCGGCACGGCGGTCAATTCGCTGGGCGTCATGGGCACGGCCTCGACATTGAATCGCCGAGCGCGTCCGATAGATGTGCGAAACTGTCCTACAATTTCCCGGCAGCCGGGCGTGCAGCGGCATCCGTTCCGGCCCAGCCCATCGTCGAGAAGGAGCGTGCCGGGTGCTGTCGTGGAGGAGACGGAGTCAGCCATGGTGCGTGTCAGCAAGGTCCCGGATGTGCCGGTGGGCCGCCGCGCGTGGACAGCCACCATCCGTCACCCGCGAGCCAGCACGAGTCGTCCGGCGGCCTGTCGCCCAGATGCAAGGATTGCACGCCCCACCATTGCGGTGTGTCGAAGGCGGTTTCAAGCCGCGCGGCGAGGGCGGTGTCGCGGGTGCCGACGCACGGGAAAAACCCCACCAGACAGATAAATCTCGCGTCCCACGCGGTTTCGCCGCGCTCGATCCGAAGCATCCCGCCATTGCCGTTGGTGCCGGTGAGAGGGAACATCAGCCGTCCACCGGGACGCAAGGCCTCAAGCCATGTCCGAGGAGGATAAGTTGCGCCGGCATTGACATAGATGACGTCGGCGTTGGGCAACGGACCGTCGCTCCCCGATTGCAGGCGAACCTCCACGTTGCTGCGGGCCGTGAGATTCGGGCGGGCACGGGCGACGAGCGACGGCTCGATTTCAAATGACACGACGGCACCGGTGGGTCCCACCAGTTCAGAGAGAATGGCCGTGTAATAACCGACCCCGCCGCCGATGTGCACCGCCGTCTCCCCGCGCCGAACCATGAGCGCATTGAGGCAGCGAGCATGATACGAGGGCTCGCCGATGTTGATACCCTTGTCCTTGTCGAGGGCGACGACGACATCGTGATAGAGCGCTTCCGGATCATTTGACGCGGTGAGAGCGTAACCCTGGGGCGTCCAAATATGCCAAGGTCCCGGCCCCGCGAACTGTTCCCGCCCCACGGCGGCGAAGGCCTGCTCCAATGCGGCGTTGTCCGCTCCCGCCCGCGCCATGATGGCCCGGGCGTACAAGGCGCGACGAATTTCCGCTGGCGTCATCAGTTCACGATCACCGGCGCCATCTGCAGTTGGGGACCGTGGGTGCTGGTGCCCGCCAGAATCCCTTCGGCCGGGGCAAGCACGCGACCGATCTCCGCGGCCGACCGCATCATTGTGAAAATATCGGATGGGACGTCGCCATCGCTCAAGGTCTTGAGCAATTTCTCCCAGGGATCTTCCGCCGGTGGGTAAGACAGCAGCCACACGGTATCACTTGGCTTCAGGCCAATCTGTGTCTTGGTATAGTCGAGAGCCTGGGCAAATCCGCCCAGCTCATCGACCAAACCAACCTTGAGCGCATCGGCACCGCTCCAGACCCGGCCGTGCGCGGATTTTTCCAGCGTCTCCACGTCGACCTTGCGCCCCTGCGCGGCTTTCGTGGTGAAATCGGTGTAGACCGTATCCATGACTTCGTTGAGGCGCGCAAGCTGCTTGGGCGTGAAGTCGGTGGTCGAACTGTAAAGACCGGCCGACTCGCCGGCCGTAATGCGATCCCAGTGGACATCGAGCTTATCCGATGCACCGCCGATAACGATCTTGCCGCTGAGCACGCCGATCGAGCCGGTGATCGTGCCCGGTTCGGCGAAGATGCGGTCGGCGGCCATGGCGATAAAATAACCGCCCGAGGCCGCGACATCGCCCATGCTCACGATGACGGGCTTCTTGCTCTGCTTTGCCCGGACGACCTCACGCCAGATCGTGTCAGAGGCAACGTAAGAGCCGCCGGGGCTATCGATGCGGATGATGATGGCCGCGACATTCTGATTTCCTACGGCATCACGGATTGCCTTCGCGACAACTGCTGACTTGATGCCGTTGTCGCTGGAGAGAGGGCTATCGTCCGCTGTCCCTCGGCTGATTTCCCCGACAGCGGTGATGACGGCGATGCTCTTCTTCGGCTCCGGCCGGCCCTCGGGAGGTTCCATCTGGGCATATTTTGAAAGCGGTACATGAACCATGCCGCCGGTGGTTTTTCCCAAGTTCGCTTCGAACTCATCGCGATAGCCAAGATGGTCGATCAAACCACCGTCCTTGGCCTCGGCCGCCGTCAGCGGTCCTTTGTCGACCAGATCCTTGACGGCGGCAGGAGTCAGTTTTCGGTCGCCGGCAATGCCCGTCACCATCTGGTCGAACCAGCCGCCCAGCAGCGCCTGCAATTCCTCGTGATTGGCGGGCGACATGCTTTCGTCGGTTAGATTCTCGGCGGCGCTTTTGTATTCCTTGCGTTTGACGAAACTCGCCTTCACGCCGATGCGGTCGAGAAGCTTTTTAAAGAACGGCTGCTCGATGCCGATGCCGGCAATGCCGACGTCGCCGGAAGGTTGCACCCAAATGTCGCCGAATGCCGACGCCAGGTAGTAGCTCGACATCGCACCGGTGCCTTCGCCGATGGATTCGGAAAACAGGGTCGTGGGTTTGCCGGCAGCGCGAATCTGTCCGATCAGGTCGCGGATCTCCTGAATTCTGGCGATGCCGATGGCTTGATCGTTCAGGCTTGCGGCGACGCCGATGACGCGCGGATCGTCCTTCGCGCGCTTCAATGCCAAGACGGCGTCCTGGAATGTGACGTGAGGACCGAATTTGAGCGACGCCAGTTTCGTGCCGTCAGGGGATTCGTCAAAACCCTTGTCCAGATCAAGCGTTAGGACAAAACGATCCGGCGCGCGATGAGCCTCGTGCGTCCCTTCCCACCGCGCGGCGGCATAGATGCCGAGACCGATGAGCACGACGACGATGAAGCCGATGCTGGCGAGAAGTCCAACCAGGATTTTGCCAAGGCTTCGCATGTTAGGTCCTTAGTTTGCACGGTTGCCGCAACGGGCGGCGTTACGCTTTTATGACTCGCAGCTTTACGGCCCGCATTGGGCAGCGTGGCGCATGGCCTGATCTGCCAGCACCGCCGCGACCATTGCCTCCGCGACCGGAACACCACGAATGCCCACACATGGGTCGTGGCGGCCTTTGGTGACAATTTCGGTATCGTGTCCGTGAATATCCACGGTCCGGCGCGGCGACAGGATCGAGCTGGTCGGTTTAATCGCGAGCCGCGCCACGACCGGCTGCCCCGTCGATATCCCACCGAGAATTCCTCCGGCGCGATTGGACAGAAACTGCACCTGGCCGTCGTTGCCCATGCGCATCTCGTCGGCATTTTCTTCGCCGCTCAGCGCAGCCGCGGCAAACCCGGCGCCGATCTCGACGCCCTTGGCCGCGTTGATGCCCATAAGCGCGGCGGCGATTTCGGCATCAAGCTTGCCGTAGATCGGCTCGCCCAGTCCGGCCGGCAAACCCTCGGCCGTGACCTCGATGACGGCGCCGCAGGATGACCCCGCCTTGCGGACCTCGTCCAGATACGCGGCCCAGGTCTCGGCCGCCTTCGCATCCGGGCAGAAGAAGGGATTGCGGTCGACTTCGCTCCAGTCCCACCGTGCGCGGTCGATGGCGTGCGGTCCAATCTGCACCAGGGCACCGCGAACGGTAACCTGCGCACCGAAACGCGCCGCGAGAATTTTTCGCGCGATGGCGCCTGCGGCCACCCGCATGGCGGTTTCCCGCGCAGAGGCTCGCCCACCGCCGCGATAGTCGCGAATGCCATATTTCTTCCAATAGGCATAATCCGCATGCCCCGGTCGGAACTTTTCGGCGATATCCGCGTAATCCTTGGACCGCGCGTCGACATTCTCGATCAGAAGGCCGATGGACGCACCCGTGGTCATGCCCTCGAATACACCCGAGAGAATGCGCACCGCGTCCGGTTCGCGCCGTTGCGTCGTGTATTTCGAAGTGCCCGGCTTGCGTTTGTCCAGCCACACCTGAATGTCGGCTTCATTCAGGGACAAACGTGGCGGCACGCCGTCAACCACACAGCCGATGGCGGGGCCGTGGCTTTCGCCGAAGGTCGTGAAGCGGAAAAGTTTGCCGAAGGTGTTGCTGGACATTTCAGGTTCTATTGCGCCGTCGCCGCGGGCTAGTCCCGCCGATCAGAAATTCCTACATAGAGGTCGTCACATCGCGTCAGGAATTTCTGATCGAAAAGCGGTACTAGATTCAAATGTTTGCTAGTGCCCTTTGGTAGCCGAAATTCGTATCTCAGTTTGCGGACGCGAACCACGAATTTCGGATACCGGGCACCAAAGGGCGGCATCACTCTGGCCTGGCTATTTCGTGGCAATGCCGGAGAGCAGTTCGGCGATCTCCGGCGCCGACTCTACCGCCATCATTCCCACCAGATGGTATCCACAATCGACGTGTTGGACCTCGCCGGTGACACCGCTGGACAGATCGCTGAGCAGGTACAGGCCGGCCTTGCCCACGTCATCAATGGTGACGTTGCGGTGAAGGGGGGCATTCAGTTCGTTCCAACGCAAGATATAACGAAAATCACCGATGCCTGAAGCGGCCAGGGTCTTGATCGGACCGGCCGAGATTGCGTTCACCCGAATATTTTTGCCACCCATATCGGCAGCGAGATAGCGGACGCTGGCTTCAAGCGCGGCCTTGGCGATACCCATGACATTGTAGTGCGGGACGACCCGTTCCGCGCCGTAATAGGACAGGGTCAGCAAGCTGCCGCCATTCACCATCAGCGGTTCTGCCCGGCGGCAGATGTCGGTGAACGAAAAGCACGAAATGTCCATGGTGCGCAGGAAGTTCTCACGGGTGATCCCGTCGATGTAACGGCCTTTGAGCTCCTCCTTGTCGGAGAACGCGATGGCATGGAGCACGAAGTCGAGCGAGCCCCAGGTGGTCCGGATGGCTTCGAACAGGGCATCCAAGGTGGCCGGTTCGGTCACGTCGCAGGGTAGAATCAGGGATGAGTTGAGGCTTTGCGCCAGGGGGCGGACGCGCTTTTCCAGGGCTTCACCTTGGTAGGTGAACGCCAACTCCGCGCCGTGGGCAGCCACATGCTGGGCGATACCCCATGCGAGCGAGCGGTCGTTGGCAAGGCCAAGGATAAGCCCCTTCTTGCCCTTCATCAGGTGTTGCGTCTCTCCCATCCCACAGCCATCCAGAACAGCAAATCGTTGAAAACACGTCGAGGAACCAATAACTTGCGGCATCCTACACGAAACCGCTTTTTGGGCAAGGCGGGCGATCGGACCGATGCCTCGGTTGCGACCGCTCCCAGGGTGAAGGCCGCCCTTTTGGTCCGCCGCCGTGCCCGGGGGCCTCAGCCGCGATCGCTGGCGGGGTTACCCAGAAGCCTGACCTCCTGCAGCGGGATCGGGTTGGCGATGTTCTGGCTGCGGAACTTCTCCACGATCGCCTTTCTGACCTCACTTCCGGCCGTGCCGTAATCCGCGACGCTCACCCATGGTTTCACGGCGATGTCGATCGCCGACGGCCTAAGCATACTGACGGCGATCACGGGCGCCGGGTCGTCGAGCGTCAGGGAACTGTCGCGCAGGACGCCGCTCAGGGCCGAGAGGGCGCCGTTCAGGTCGGCGTCGTAGGCGACGGTGACAACGACTTCAAGCTGCCGGACCCGCCCGTAATTGTGCAGGATCTCCCCGACGATCTTGCGGTTAGGGATGACGACCCGCGACAGGTCCGCATGGATGAGCACGGTATTGAAGATACTGATGCTCTCCACCTGTCCTTCTTCGCCTGTAATCGAAATATATTCGCCGACGCTGAACGGCCGGGTGAAAATGACCGTCAGTCCGGCGACCATGTTTCCAAGCACGCCCTGCATGGCGAGGGCGACACCGGCTCCGGCGATGCCAAGGCCTGCTATCAAAGGCAGAAGCTCGATGCCGAGATTCTGCACCGCCAGGATCGTGAACAGACCGATGACGAAGATCCGGACAACGCGGACCAGCAATTGCCGCACCGGGGGCTCGAGGTGAAACTTCTTGAGTCCCCCGTCGGTGAGCCTGCCCACCCAATTGCTGACGAAAATGCCGGCGACGAAGAACGCGAAGGCGACCAGCACTCTCGGCCCGAATTTGAGGGCCAAGTCGATGAGCGTGTGCTTGACTTGATCGAGCGTCTTGAGTTGCTCGTCCATGCGACCCCTTACCCGATTTGCGCGCGATCAGCGCCAGCCTGGGGCAACACAGTAGCCATCGGCGCCGCCCACGGCAACTTCGGCCGGCCCTTGCGCAAGCGCCGGTACCCAGCGGTTCAAGATGACGTATGCGTGCCGAACGTCAATCGAGAGGGTCTCGATTGTGTGGCCGGGCAAGCCTAGCCGTTTACAATCCGCCACGAGCCGTCCGGCTCACGACAGGCGGTGCCGTGAGCGTTCTGGCGCTGGCCGCCCACGACCACCTCGGATTGGAATTCACGGCAATAGGCGCCGCTCTCCGAGTGACCATCACGGATCGGCGTGATGTAACCGGAGTTGCCATTGTTGGGATTGTTCCAGGTAATGGGCTCATTGAGCGGTGAACTGTAGGCCCGCGTTTCCGCTTCGCGCATCCGTCGACGATCATCCTCGTCAAGTTGGCGGCCGATGGAATTTCCGATGTACGCGCCCAACAGCGTTCCAATGGCGGTCGCTGCCATGCCGCCGCCACCGCCGCCACCGATTTGTGAACCCATGAAGCCGCCGATCGCCGCGCCCGTGAGCGTGCCCCCGACCTCCTTGCCGCCCTGTCCGTCGTTGGCGCAGCCGGACAAGGTCAGGGCCGTCGCCAAAGCCGGAATTGCGAGAAAGGTGATGTTCGAGATTTTACGCATGGTCATGACCTGCTTTTAAGTTTCACGGAGTTGCGAACTGATCTCACTCGACCATAACTGTTAGCTTAATTAAGTCCTCGTCTGAGCTGACGCAACAAGCGTGCCCTACCTTCATTTATCATGCTCTCAAGCAAAATAATGCCTGTCGATGGTGGCGAAAAGAGGGCGTCTGATGTACCTGTTAAGGGCTGCTGGTGGCCCGATTATAGCATTCGCTTCGCGGTCTTGCGGCGACCTGGGTCGCGAATATCCAATCCGCTCCACCAGTTGACAAATTTGTAAGCAGGACCACACCTTAGATCATGGATTCCGCGCCGCAGATCACGCCGACCGACGATCCACTCGTGCTGTTCCAGCAGTGGTTCGCTGAAGCCGCAGCGCGGGAGCCGGGTTTGCCTGAGGCCATGAGCCTTGCAACCGCGACCCGCGACGGTCGGCCTTCTGTTCGCATGGTTCTCTTGAAGGGCTTCGCCACGAGCGGTTTCGTGTTTTATACGAATACGCATAGCCGCAAGGGGCGTGAAATCGCCGAAAATCCCTTCGGAGCTTTGTGCCTTTACTGGAAAAGCCTCTCCCGCCAAGTTCGCATCGAAGGCCCATTTTCCGCCGTCACGGTTGCCGAGGCCGACGCCTACTTCGATTCACGGCCGCGCGACAGTCAACTCGCGGCTTGGGCGTCGCTCCAGTCCGAGCCCTTGGCCGCGCGAGCGACGTTGTTAGAGCGGTTCAAGGCCGCGCAAGCGCGATATGATGGCGGGCCCGTCCCTCGGCCGCACCAATGGTCCGGATACCGGTTGCGGCCGGAGTCGATTGAGTTCTGGCAGGATATTTCTAACCGCCTCCACGACCGACTGGTGTATGAGCGATCGGCCGACGCCCGGTGGCAATGGCGGCGTCTCTATCCCTAAGTGGTTGGTGTACGCTTTGTTTGGATATGTCCATCCGATGTATGAAGGGGATCACGGGCAAGACGCCCGGCGCGCTCCAACGCTTATGCGCTTCGCGACGAAACTCGCCGTCGGCAGCGCTGTCTTGTTGGTCGTGGTGAAAACCGCGGCCTATTTCCAGACCCATTCGGTCGCGCTGTTGTCGAGTTTAGTGGATTCCGTTCTCGATATTCTCGCA
This sequence comes from Rhodospirillaceae bacterium, assembly GCA_004297485.1. Lineage (GTDB taxonomy): Bacteria > Pseudomonadota > Alphaproteobacteria > Rhodospirillales > Rhodospirillaceae > SCTM01. Next base: position 9,507 of record SCTM01000096.1, on the reverse strand, counting down.
TCCGCCGTCAACATGATCGCGGTTCGCCATGCACTTACGCCAGCGGACGCACAGCATCGATTCGGTCACGGCAAGGCCGAGCCGCTTTCCGGTCTTACACAGGCTGCGTTCGTGGCCGGATCTGCTGTGCTGGTGATCGTGGAAGCGGCTTCACGGTTCGGCGACAGGACGCCGGTGACCGATGGGCCGCTCGGAATCGCGGTGATGCTTTTTTCCATCGCCGTGACAATTCTGTTGGTGATGTTTCAACGGTACGTCGTCAAGAGAACCGGATCGCTTGCGATCACCGCCGACTCGCTGCACTACTCCGGGGATGTTCTCCTCAACGTCAGCGTTATCGTCGCCCTCGTTCTGGCGACTCGTCTGAACATTGCCTGGGCGGACGCCGCCTTCGGCATCGGTATCGCGCTATTCCTGTTGGTCAATGCGATCCGGATTGCCAATGCATCCGTCAGTGCTCTCATGGACCACGAATTGCCCGAGGCCGATCGCCGCATGATCATCGAGACCGCACGGCGGCATCCGAAGGTGCGTGGGGTGCATGAGCTGCGAACCCGATCGTCCGGCGTGCAGCAATTTATCCAAATGCACATCGTCCTCGACAAAACTTTGACGCTTATTGAAGCGCACCGCATCTCGGACGAAGTCGAGGCGGCGGTTCAATCGGACTTTCCGGCCGCCGACGTTATCATCCACCAGGACCCTGAAGGCGTGGCGGAGTATCATCAACCTGTCGGCGCACCGTGAATGGCGATCGCTTTCCGTATCAAGTTGCACGCGGAAACGTTCTATAATGCATAGGATACGCTGCCCGCGGTGTGGCGGCCTGAAGGTGAGGGAGGTCGGTCATGTCCAGCATCGCTAATATTCTCGCCATTGTCGGCGACGCAAATGGTGGGCATGACAGCCTGCTCCTGGCTTTCCGCGCGGCGCGGCAATTTAATGCTCACGTCGATGCTTTCCACGTCCTGCCCGATCCGGCCGCGGCGCTGCCGCTGGTCAGCGAGGCGATGTCGGGCGCCATGGTTGACGAGATGATGACGATGGCAAAACAGGAATCTGAGCATCGGGCGGCAAAAGCGCGTCAAGCCTACGACCAGCTGGTTGCCGAGATGAAAGTGCCCCGGGACGACGGGCCGCCGCGCGCGGCAGGCGGATTCGCCGCGAGCTGGGTAGAGGATACGGGAGTCGAGGAGCAGGTCGTCGCATTACGCGCGTGCCGCGCCGATCTCATTACGCTGAGTCGCCCGGCTGCAGGGAATGACGCTGGCGCCCTTATGACGCTGAATTCCGCGTTGATGCAGAGCGGCCGGCCGGTCTTGGTCGCGCCGCCGCTGCAAGGTGGGGCACTGCCGACGGGGCCGTTCGCACGCGTATCGGTGTTCTGGAACGGTTCGGCGGAGGCGACACGAGCGATCACGGCCGCTCTGCCTTTTCTGATTGCAGCCGAACAGGTGATCGTCCTGCAGGTCGAGGAGGACGAGTGGTATGCGCCGACAGAGGACCTCATGGTCTTTCTCACGCGGCATGGTGTCGTGAATGTCGTATCGAAGGTCTTGCCCAAAGAAGGAAGAACCGGTCATTCGCTTTTGGCGGCCACCGCCGCAGCGGGCGCCGATATGATGGTGATGGGCGCTTACACCCGGTCCAAATTGCGCCAGCTGATCTTCGGCAGCGTCACCGGCTACATCATGGAGCACGCCACGCTGCCCGTTCTGCTGTGTCATTGATCCTGAGGTTAAATCCCAACATGGCCGAAGCTGAAACAGCCCGCGCGCCGCGGGCGCCGGCCATTTCCGGGTGTTGAATCGTGCGACGTGGCAACTCCAGAATTTAGTACGTTCTGCCGCGAAAATTTTATAGGCGACGGATCGACGCGCGATCAACCTACGGTGAATCACAAGCGCGCTAGAGCTTGATTATTTCGTGTTGAAGCAGGTCTTCCCCCTCGCCCCAACCCTTTCCCCAACGGGGAGAGGGTGCCGAGCGGAGCGAGGCGGTGAGGAGGAGATTTAACCTCATCAAATTTTTCTCTAGAACAGCGACATTTGACGGTCTTGATCGGGAATCGGCGATGGCGCATGGGGAATGTGGAACTGGGAGCAATCCAGTTCCGGTGAATGCTCGGCATACCCGAGACGCTTGCGCGCGAGCCTGAAGCGATCACGGATGGTGTCGGCAATGGGGCCGGTCCCGCGCATGCGCGATTGCCACGATGGGTCGTAGTCTTTGCCGCCGCGCATGTTCCTGATCAAGCTCATCACCCGGCCGGCCCGCTCCGGGACGGCGTCCGCCAGCCATTCCCGGAACAGATCCTTGACCTCAAGCGGTAGCCGTAGGGCGACATAACCGGCGGCGTTGGCGCCTGCCGCTCGCGCCGCGGATAGCACGGCGTCAAGTTCATGGTCGTTGAGACCGGGGATCACCGGCGCAAACATCACCATGGTTGGAATACCGGCCTCGCTCAGGGCCTTGAGCGCCACAAGCCGCCGTCCGGGCGTGGATGCCCTTGGTTCCATCTTGCGGGCAAGGTGGCGATCAAGCGTGGTGATGGAAAGGCCGACCCGGACCAAGCCGCGCGCGGCCATGGGCGCGAGAATGTCGATATCGCGCATGACCAACGCTGATTTGGTGACAATGCTTAATGGGTGGTGGAATCGGGCGAGAACTTTTAGCACGTCGCGGGTAATGCCGTAGTGCCGCTCCACCGGCTGGTAAGGGTCGGTGTTGGTTCCCATGGCCATGGGCCTGCATTGATACCGGCGCGCGCGCAACTCCGTCTCGAGCAAGGCCGCCGCATCGGGTTTGGCAAAAATCCGGGTCTCGAAATCGAGGCCCGGCGAAAGCCCGAGATAGGCATGGGTCGGGCGTGCGAAACAGTAGCTGCAGCCGTGTTCGCAGCCACGGTAGGGATTGATCGAGCGGTCGAACGGCAAATCCGGCGACTGGTTGCGGGTGATGACCGTACGCGTTGAATCGGCCTGTACGGTTGTTCGCAGGGGCGGTGGCGGGGCGTCTAGATTGTCCCAGCCGTCATCGCAGGTCTCCCGGGTCGCCCGCTCGTAACGGCTTACGGCATTGCTGACGGCCCCGCGGCCCCTCCGGGCGTCGGGATGAGGTTGGACCGCACCCTCCCATGGGGGAGCCGTCGGGCCGCTGGGCGAGGCCTGCATGGTTCTCATGAACCAAGCATAAGCTGCCATAAAGAACAAAACAAGAACATCTTATAAGATGTCTACGTGCTTGAAAAGAGAATCCCGGGCGGTCGGGGGCAACCGCCCGGGATAAGGTCCAGCCTCATCGCGAGGGGGAGATGCCGGAACGGAGGGGCGTTCCGAATTTGGCTGGACCTGCCGTTATCTACCTAGATGGCGCGATGGATGCGCCCGGTATGGCGATCGACCTCCCGATGTAAGACCAAGGCATTATCAACCGTGACGACATCGACGGTGACGGTGTCGCCATCCTTTTCCTTCACGGCACCGACTTTGAGGCGCGGATTGCCAACGAGAATGAGGGCCGCATCGGCGAGTTTTTTCACCTGATCGACGTTGAGATTTAAATCGCGCCCATGTTCGCCGCCGGCCAAGCCCATGCCGCCCAACCCGCCCAACATGTGATCATGCACAGCAAAGCGTTCCATGCCGCCGTGGCCCATAGGCCCATCGCCGTCGATCTCGTCGGCGTGTTCCTCGCAACGTCTTTCGAGATCAGCCGGAAAGCCGGTCTTGGTCGAAATCTCACGGGTGGTCACAAGAGAACCAGAGGTGGTGTCGATCTCCACCGATACAACACCGGGTTCCTTGGTCGTGATTTTACCGACCTTGAGGGTTCCTTCGCCGAACTGGGCCAGACGACCGGCGACGATGTCATGAACCTGATCGGGCGACAGCTTCTTGTCGATGTGGCTCATGTATGCGGATATCATGGCGCATCGATCCATGTGGCCATCGGCGCGACCACGCTCGTGGTGCGTGGACGGCATGGCGGAATCCGGCTCGGCGGACTTGACCGTGTTGATCGTCATGATCCCTGCTGAGAGTGCGCCCGCGACCGCGATGGCGATCAAAAGCGGATGCCTAGATACCCCCAACTTCAAAGTCCGACTCATGAGGTAGTCCTTTGCTGCGGAAAAGCCGTCATACGTCGCGCTTTTTGCCTTGCAGCGTGACGGGGTGCATTTAGGACGCTACCTGTAACGCTCCAATGTCCTCCGGCGTTAAAAAGTGTAACGTCATGTAACCCTTAGCCGTAGGCTTACACGATGTTGCGGAATTGCTGTTATGTCATGTTGTGTCGTGCTTCCAAGATGTCGCAGTCGATTGCTACACTCTCGTGGAGCGGATTTGACATTCGCTATCCCGCCAGCCGCAGGACTGTGAAGCGAATGTCAAATCCAACGCCCCATGAGATTCAAATAGTTGCTAGTGGTCGGTTGATTCTAACATTCGCAAGACGGCCTGCCGAACCGGGATGCGAATGTTAGAATCGGACCACTAGCGCGCGATAGAAACCGAGGTGTTGCCCGTGCAGACTGTTTCCGAGACTCCCAAGCCCCATGTTCTCATTGTCGATGACGACAATGAGATCCGCGATCTTCTAAGCCGCTTCTTGAGCAAGCATGACTTCCGCGTCACCACGGCGAAGGATGGTCGCGAGATGGATCAAGCCTTGAAAGATTGGGCGATTGATCTTGTTGTTCTCGATCTCATGCTGCCGGGTGATGACGGACTGACGCTTTGCCGGCGCGTGCGGGCGGATTCCTTCGTTCCGATCATTATGCTTACCGCCATGGGCGAGGACGTGGATCGAATCATCGGCCTTGAAGTGGGCGCCGATGACTACATCGCCAAGCCGTTCAATCCCCGCGAGTTGGCTGCCCGAATCAAGGCCGTGCTGCGGCGTGTGTCGGCCCCGCCGGTGCCGACCGCGGCCGATGTCGGCGCGGAGAAGCTCACGTTCGCCGAGTTCGAGCTTGAACAGGCGACGCGGACCCTGCGACGCCAGTATGAACTGATTCCTCTCACCGCTGGCGAATATGATCTTCTGATTGCGTTTGTCGAACATCCGCGGCGTGTACTCAACCGCGATCAGCTGCTCGACATGGCGCGCGGGCGCGCCGCCATTCCGTTCGACCGTTCAGTGGATGTTCAGGTCGGGCGTCTGCGCCGTAAGATCGAAGTTGACGCGAAGAATCCGACCCTGATTAAGACCGTACGTGGCGGCGGCTATATGTTTACCGCCGAGGTCGTGCGTGGTTGACGCGCGGCGTCGGCCGCGAATTCTGCCCGACACATTGGCGTGGGGCGTGTTCACGCTCCTGATCGGCGTCGTCATTCTGATGGCGACCACGGTCTTGATCTATCTTTTCGTGAACCGCAGCGATGCCGGAATTACCGCCGCTGCCGGCAAGGCGGCAGATCAGATCATCACGATCAAGCGCTTGATCGAGCGGGAACGGCCGGAGAATCGTCTGCTGCTGCTGCGGCGGCTCAACTCGCCGACCATGCGCATGGTCATTACACCGCTACCGTTGGTGATCGCCCCCGACAATAGTCTAAGTTCGCGCGTGGTACGCCGGGCCCTCGAGGGTGAGTTTGCCGCCGGTACGGAAATCCGTGTCGACAGTCGTGTTACCGTTGCCCATCCCTCCGAGATCGGTTCGGTCACCGTGGAGCCCGCGCCGCAAAACGGCGATCAGATCGAGATTCCGTCCACACCGCCGCCGACGCCGGGCGTTGGTCCCGATGGCCGCCCTCAGACTCCGTTCGAGAACCTCACGCCCGAACAACGGCAATTGCGTCTCTTCATGATGATGCAGGGCGACGGGCCGCAGATTTTTCCGGCGCAGGGCAATTTCAGGGTTTCGATCAAATTCGCCGAAAACACGTGGTTCAATGCGCGCGTGCTGCTCAATCTTGAAGATACGCAATCACCTCGAACACCGATTCTATCTCTCAGCCTTTTTTCATTGCTCGTCGGCATAGGCGCATTGATGGGGGTCTCCCGTGCGTTCAGGCCATTGGCGTTGTTCACAGCCGCCGCCGAGCGTCTCGGTGTCGATGTCAATGCCGCACCGCTCGATGAAAGCGGTCCGCGGGAGGTCCGGCGGGCGGCGGCGGCGTTCAACAAAATGCAGGAACGTCTCCAGCGGTTCATTCAGGATCGTACCCAGATGCTGGCGGCGATTTCCCACGATTTGCGCACACCGATCACCCGCCTCCGCCTGCGGGCGGAATTCGTCGAAGACGACGGTCAGCGTGACAAGATGCTGAACGATCTGGAGGAAATGGAGGCGATGATCGCGGCGACGCTGGCGTTTTCCCGCGACGACGCATCGAATGAACCAATCGAATCTTTTGATGTCGCAATGCTTCTGGCAACCGTCGCTGCCGATGGGCGCGCTGCCGGACATGACGTGACCTACTACGGTTCGGCGCGACTGGACGTTAAGGGGAGGCCAATCGCACTGAAACGCGCGGTCACCAATCTGGTCGACAATGCGGTCAAATACGGCGTGCGTGCGCGCGTTACCTTGCGCCAGATAGCAGATGTCATCGAAATCGTAGTCGACGATGACGGCCCAGGCATTCCTGAAGGCGAACGTGAACGGGTGTTCGCGCCGTTTATCCGCCTCGAGGCCTCGCGTTCGCGGGAAACCGGCGGTACTGGTCTCGGTCTGACCATAGCGCGCAATATCGTTCGCGGCATGGGCGGGGACGTGGAAATCGTTTCGCGCGCGGCCCCCGGCTTGCGGGTACGGACTACGTTGCCCATGAAGGGCGTGTAAGGCCGCGTCTACGTATATTTACGTACGCACATCTCCCAATTTTCTGAGCTACCCGCCCTGCTTATGAGTATTCACCGAGATGGGAATACGCGCGAGCGGGGACTGTTCAATGAATTGCGATCAAGTGCACAAGCTGCAACCGGGCCATCGCGCGAGCACGCCAGAGCATGCTGGAGATGGTTCGTCACGCATTCTCGTCGTCGAAGACGACGACCTGGTGCTGGCGGCCGTGACGCGCCGACTCGTCAGGCTGGGTTATTCCGTCGTCGGCGTGTCCAGCGCGAAGGATGCCATGGCCGTGTTGACGGCGGGTAATGTCTTCGAATATCTCCTTGCCGACATCATGTTGACGGGCCGGGTCACGGGCATGATGCTGGCAGAGCAGGTGCGTAGTCTTTGGCCCGCGATAGGAATTGCGCTGATGACGGGGTATCAGGAATTCGCTCTGCCCGACAGCGACTGTTCGGACGGCTTTCCACTCCTGCTCAAGCCTTTCGCAAGTGCCGACCTGGTTCACGTCCTCGATCGTCTGGCGACTGTGGCCGTATAGGAAGTTCTCGGCCTGAAGCTCTAAGCGCCCTTGCCGCCGTGGGCGGCCGACCACGCGACCGGGTTGGCGAGAAACGCTTCGACCCCGGCGATGGCGTCGGGCGTGAAATATCCACCGGCTTTCGCCGCCGCCAGCACGTCGTGCCAGGTGCAGAGATAGTGCAGAGCGATACCCTCTTTGGCCAGGCTCTCTACGGCGCCCGGAAAAGCGCCATAGAAAAACACAACGAAGCAGTGGTCACAGCGCGCGCCAGCCGTACGCAGAGCGTTGACGAACAGCAGCTTTGAACCGCCGTCGCTGGCCAAGTCTTCCACCAGGATCACGCGCTGGCCTTCGCCGAGGTCGCCCTCGATCTGGGCCATGCGGCCGAACCCCTTCGGCTTTTTGCGGACGTACTGCATGGGCAGCATGAGCGCATCGGAAATCCACGCGGCATATGGAATTCCTGCTGTCTCGCCGCCGGCCACGGCTTCCAGGCTCTCGTGGCCGACCGATTCCTCGATCTCGACGCGCGCCAGTTCGGTAATCTTGCGCCGGGCCCGTGGATATGAAATCAGTTTTCGGCAGTCGATATAAACCGGTGAGGCCCAGCCGGCCGTGAGGGTGTAGGGTTGCTCGGGCCGGAAATTGACGGCTTTGATCTCAAGCAGGATGTCGGCGACGATGCGCCCTCCAGCCTGTTGCCGGGCGCTACGCGGAGAATGAGTCATGGTCGATCCGCCGAAAGTTGGTGAAGCCGCTCCTGTTTATGGCTTCGACCGCCCGACCTCAACCGCGAAGTTGGGCCATGTCGCCGCCCAATCCCGCGCCGGCCGGGCGGACCACCCGTGACCGCGTCCGCGATTTGGGTCCTCACCGACGACCGGCCCGGTACGGCGACCCAGGCGTTGGCCGTCGCCGAACGTCTGGGGCGGCCTTTCATTGAGAAACGCCTCCGCTATGACGGTCTGGCAAAGTTACCCAATGCGCTGCGCGGCGCGAGCCTTCTCGGCATCGACGACGCCAGCCGCGAGGCTCTCATTCCGCCGTGGCCGGATCTGGTGATTGGCGCCGGACGGCGGTGCGCGCCGGTGGCGCGCTGGATCAAGCACCAGGGGGCTCAGGTGGCCGGGCATCCGGTGATCCTGGTCCAGGTCATGCATCCGGGGCGCGCCGGTGCGGCCGACTTCGATCTTATCGCGCTGCCGCGTCACGACTGCACAACGCCGGGCGGCGATGCTGCCAACGTGCTGCGGGTGACCGGTGCGCCCAACCGCATCACAGCCGACGGCCTTGTCCAGGCACGGGCGAAATGGGAACCGGTGCTTGCCGGTCTGCAGCGCCCGCGCATCGCCCTCCTGGTGGGCGGAGCGACCAACCGCCGGCCATTTCCAACGGCCACCGCTGCCGACCTGGGCCGGCGCGTCGCGGCCATGGCGCGTGCGGCCGGTGGTTCAATCATGCTCGCGACCTCACGCCGGACCGGCAAGCCCGCCGAAGCGGCTCTGACCGAAACGGTGCCCGAACCGCGTTCGGTCTTTTTCTGGGGGCAGGGCGGGGAAAATCCCTATTTGGGTTTCCTGGCGTTTGCCGACGCCGTCGTGGTGACCGGCGATTCTGTGTCCATGTGCTCAGAGGCCTGTGCCACGGGCAAGCCGGTGTTCATCGCGGCGCCAGTGGATATCACTGCGCCGAAGCACCGGCGGCTGCACCAGGAACTCTATGCGGCCGGTTATGCACGGCCCCTTGATGGCACCTATGCCACGTGGACTTACGCGCCGCTTAATGCAGCGGCGGAGATTGCGGCGGCGGTGAGGCGCTTATTGGCGCCTTAAGGCGTAGCCTTTTTCCGCGTGCTTGCTTTCGCGGCAAGTTTTGTGGGTTCCGGCGGCTGCACGACAACACCGACGGAGTTCAGGGCTTCGGCAATGGGGATGAACATGTTAAGGCCGACCGGCTTATCGTTCCTATCGCCGTTCAGGTCGGTAATCCCGATGACATTGCCGTTGCCATCCAGCAACGGGCCGCCGCTGCTGCCATGGGTGACGGAGACATCACTCTGTACGAATTGTTGGTGATTGAATTCGCGGACGGCACTGACGATGCCCGCCGATACGGTGCCCTCGAAGTCTTGGCCTTCGGGGGACCCGATCGCGTAGGTTTGTGAACCCACTTCCGGAATTTGGAC
>SCTM01000095.1 GCA_004297485.1 Rhodospirillaceae bacterium | reverse complement strand
AAAGACAGCATCCTTCTGAAGGCCTTTCTGGCCATTGTAATGCTGTCGTTCGGGATCTGGGGCGTGGGCGACTTCCTGACCCCCGGCATGGACCCGAATGTCGCGATCACCGTCGGCAAGACTGATATCTCCACGGACGAAGTCGAACAGCACTTCCATCAGGATCTCGACCGTTTCAAACAGTCCCTTGGCGCTCATCGCGCTGACTCCAGCGAGATTCGCCGGACCGTGCTGGCTGGAACGGTCGACAAACTGACACATGTGGCCGCCGCTGATGCGGTCACCAAGTACATGGGACTGGTCATCACCAAGGATCGGTTGCGCGACACCATCCGCCAGCAAGCCGCCTTTAAGGATACCAATGGCAGCTTCAACCAGTTGCAATACACCCAGGCGCTGGCCAACAACGGCCTGACTGAGAAAATGTTCGTCGGCATGGTTATGTCCGACCTTCGCCGCCAAACCATATTACAGCCGACCGCCGAGAATGCATCGGCACCGGCGCCCCTGATCGATGCCCTGACGGCCTATCGCGGCGAGACCCGGATCGCTGACACGCTGCTGGTATCGGCGGCGAACATCCCGTCCCCGCCGACGCCAACCGACGATATCCTGAAAAAAGTCTATGACCAGAACATCGCCACCTTCACCGCGCCGGAGTACCGCAAGGTCACGGCCGTGGTGATCCGGGCCGCGGATCTTGTCACCCCCGACAGCCTGCCCGAGGATCAACTCAAAGCCTATTACGACGAGAATATCGCCCACTATCGCGACACCGAAAAACGTCATGTCGCACAGCTCATTTTTGAATCGAAGGAACAGGCGGATTCCGCCAAGGCCTTGATGGCGCCCGGCGATCATCTTGCCGATATCGCGCGCAAGGCAAAGCTCAGCCCACCGGTCGATCTCGGCGACCTGACTCGCGGCGATCCGCTGGTCAAAATGCTCGGCAGCGCCTACGACCTGCCCGTAGGCCAAGTAAGTGACGCGATACAGACCGACCTCGGATGGCACTTGTTCGAAGTCACCGCGATCAAGCCCGAACAAACCGTTCCGTTCGTCGCCGTCGAGGACCAGATCAGAAAGTCCGTCGCCGAAGATAAGGGAACTGACGCACTCTATGACGCCTCCACGGCTATGGATGACGGCGTCGCCAGCGGCATGTCCATGGACGACCTGGCGAAAAAGGTCGGCGGTCGGATCGTCCGAATCGCGGCGGTCGACCGCCAGGGGCACGACCCGAACGGTCTCGAAGCGCCGGGACTATTCGACAATCAGCATTTCCTGGAAACGGCATTCAATACAGCGGCGGGCGGCACCAGCAAACTGATGGAAATCCCGAAGGGCTATTACGTTTTGACTGTGGAAGCGGTTACACCGCCCGCGCCGCGGCCGCTGGCCGAGGTTCGCAAGGACGTAAGCGCGATTTGGGAAAAGCAAACCCGCCTCACAGCCGCTCAGGATGCCGCGACCAAGATTGCCGCGGAAATCGGAACGTCGGTGCAGGTTTCCGAAATCGCCGCCAAGGACAAGACCATTTCCTATGCCCAGCTCGGCCCCCTCACACGGTTTGGCGAGGGCCTGAACGGCGCCCACATGGTCGATAGCAAGCGGGTCAGTCCGGAACTGCTCGGCAAGCTGTTCGCCGCCAAGCCTGGTGATGTCGTGACGGCAAATGTCGTCGACGGCGCGGTGGTCGCGCGCCTGCGCGAAATCGTTCCGCCCGCCGATGTGGGCGATACGGCGAAAATCCGCGCACAAATTGCAGAGTCCGTTAAGGAAGGCATTGCCGACGATTTGGTCTCGGAGATGAGCCTTGCCTTCGCCAGTCGTTATCCCGCGCGACTCAACAACGCCACACTCGACCGCCTGGCAAGCGGCGCGAATTGAATGCACGCCTGATTCACCCAATGGATATCCATCCGCGCCGCAGCGAATTCGAGGCTGTCTATGCCGCCGGCAAAGCTCAGGTTGTCTGGGCCGAGTTGGCGGCCGACTTGGATACGCCGGTTTCGATCATGCTCAAGCTGGGTCAGGACCGCCGTTTCTCGGCTTTGCTGGAGTCCGTTGAAGGCGGCGCCGTAAGAGGACGCTATTCGTTCATCGCCTTGGACCCAGACCTGGTCTGGCGCTGCCACGGTCAGGTCGCCGAGATGTGCCGCACGATCGGTGACGGCCCCTTGCAGTATGCCAAAGAACCCGACCCGACCCTAACATCGTTGCGGGCATTGGTCGCGGCGAGCCGCATCACGCTGCCGGAACATCTGCCGCCCATGGCCGCAGGTCTGATCGGCTACATGGGCTATGACACCATCCGGCTTGTGGAAAATATTCCGGACAAGAATCCGGATTCCATCGGCATTCCTGACGGCATGTTCATGCGGCCGACGGTGATAGTCATTTTCGACAACGTGAACGACATCATGACCATCGTCACGCCGGTCTATCCAGCGGCCGGAACGGACGGCGCGGCAGCTTATGCCGATGCCACCGGGCGCATTCATGGGCTGATGACTGCGCTGGAACGTCCCGTGCCCCACCTCGCCCCGGCGACCACAATGCGCTTCGACGAAGCCGTGTCCAACATCGGACGCGACGGCTACCATGAGATGGTGCTGAAGGCGAAGGAGTACATTCTTGCCGGCGATATTTTCCAGGTGGTGCCGTCGCAGCGATTTCGGTTGCCTTTCGCCCTGCCCGCCTTCTCGCTTTATCGTTCGCTTCGCCGTCTCAATCCGTCGCCCTTCCTTTTCCACCTGAGCTTCGACGGCTTTGCCATCGTTGGGTCTAGTCCCGAAATTTTGGTGCGGCTGCGCGAAGGCAAAGTCACTATCCGGCCGCTCGCGGGAACCCGGCCGCGTGGCAAGACCAAGGCCGAGGACGAGGCGCTTGCCGCCGAATTGCTCGCCGATCCCAAGGAACGCGCCGAACACCTCATGCTCCTCGACCTCGGCCGCAATGACGTGGGACGCGTCTGTAAGGCCGGTACAGTCAAGGTCACCGAACAAATGGTGATCGAACGCTACAGCCACGTCATGCACGTCGTCTCCAACGTGGAGGGCGATATCGCTCCCGGTTATGACGCCATGGATGCGCTCATGGCCGGGTTTCCGGCGGGCACGGTGTCGGGCGCGCCCAAAGTGCGGGCCATGGAGATCATCGACGAACTGGAAACCGAGCGCCGCACGTTCTACGGCGGCGCCATCGGCTATCTCTCCGCCAACGGCGACATGGATACCTGTATCGCCTTGCGCACGGCCCTGGTGAAAGACGGCGAAGTGATCATCCAAGCCGGTGGCGGCGTGGTCGTCGACAGCGACCCCGAAGCGGAATTCCAGGAGAGCAACAACAAGGCCAAGGCCCTGGTCGATGCCGCCAAGGAAGCGGTGCGGTTTTTCGCGGGCGGCAATCGCTAGGAAAAATACTTTGCCGTTGTCGAAGAAATGCGCGGGGGAGGTGGATCATGACGGAACCACACCAAGAGAAAACCGGTAGGTTCATTCCGGCACGAGTCATTCCGGTCCCCCGCACGGTCAGCCCCGAAGCGCAGGCCTATCTGTCGACCCCAGCCCCCATTGACAGGCCCCCGGAGCCCGAGCCCAAAGACAAGGCGGCTTGGCGGGCCATGATCAAGAACGCCGAGCAAGCTTTCTCCGCGATGACCGCGGCAAGGGCCGAGGGTCATCCGTGTGATGTGGTGACCCACGAGTTATCGGCCACGCAGCTCTATGAGGTGACGCCACGCAGCATGACGGCGCGGAACGAGAACCGGGCCATCCTTCATATTCACGGCGGCGCGTTCATCATGGGCGGCGGACGCACAGCCGCCCATACGGCAATGCCGATCGCCGACCGGGCCAAGATTCGGACGTTCTCCGTCGACTACCGCATGCCGCCGGACCATCCTTTTCCGGCCGGACTCAATGACGCGGTTGAGGCCTATCGCATGCTTCTGACGCGATTCAAACCGGCCAATATCGCGGTCTATGGTGAATCGGCCGGCGGCGGCCTTGCGGCCTCCTTCGTCCTCAAGGCGCGCGATATGGGCCTGCCGATTCCTGGGGCCTGCGTGCTGCACTCGCCGGAAGCCGATCTGACGGAATCCGGCGATACGTTCGAGACCAACGATAAAGTCGACAGCCTGTTGAGCCGCCTGACCAACTCAATCGCTCTCTATGCGGATGGCCACGATCTCCGCGACCCTTATCTCTCGCCAATCTTCGGCGATTTCAGCAAGGGATTTTCGCCCACCATTCTCACCTCCGGCACGCGCGATCTGTTCTTGTCGAACGCCGCGATTCTGCACCGGGCGCTGCGGCGCGCGGGGATCAAGGCCGAGATCAATGTCTTCGAGGCAATGCCACATGGTGGCTTCCTCAACACGGCACCGGAGGACCGAGAGGTTCTGACCGAGCATATTCGGTTCATGGACGAGCACCTGGGCGCATAAGTACCCAGATCAGGGTGTAAGGCACTCGCGGGCTCCAGCAAAATTCCTGCGAATAACCGGTACCGCCCAGGCTGGCCCTCCGCCAAATCGGCGCCGGAGGAGTCACAGCGTCGTACGCAACTTCAGTGGCAATAGTTTCTACGACGGCCGGATATGGCCCTGCTGCCTTCTGAGGATCTCCGTCACCGGCACCAGCGATACGCCCCGGTCACGCAAGGTCGGCAGGACCTGCTTCAGAGCCATGATCGTCGTATCGTGCGGATGGCCGATGGCGATGGCGGTGCCGTGGGTTTTCGCTGCCTCTATGGCACGATCAAGCTGTTCGACCACCGCATCGATGGTTTCCACATTGTCGAGAAAAATATCCCGGACCACATAGGGCACGCCGGCCGTTTGTGCCGCAGCGGGCCCGACCGTGTCGGTGGTGGTGCGGGAATCAAGCCACAACAGGCCGCGCGATTTCAGCTCACCCATCACAACCGCCATGCGCGCGCGATCCAAGGTAAAGCGGCTGCCCATGTGATTGTTGACGCCGACGTAACCTTGCCAGCGATCCAGATCGGTTCCAAGCGTCGCACGGATGGTGCTGTCGTCCATGCCCACTGTAAGCGCGTGCGGTCCTGGGTCCTCTTTTGAACTCAGCGGCTGCATGGGGACGTGGGCGAGCACCTCGTGACCGGCGGCGCGCGCACGCGCGGTCAGTCCCCCGAGATCGTCCGCGTAGGTCATCAGCGACACCGTGACCCCTGCCGGCAAGGCAATGACGGCCTGGGTGCGGGTCCGATCGAGCCCCATGTCGTCGATCACGATCGCCAAAGCGGCACTCGGTCCGTTCGTGGGTGGCGCCATGGCATAGGCCACCATGGGCGCTTTATCCCCAGCCGTTGGAACGGAAGTGGCCGCGTCCGCGCGCGGCGTGTCAGGCTTCGCCGATTCCGGTGGTCGGGGAGCGAGGATCGATGGCGGCGCGTGGGCATCGCCGTCCTCGCCCGGGGCGAGATCACGGAAGATCCGCGGCGGCGATGGAGGCACGCTTGGCGCGGAGGATGCGGCCCGCTTGGGGCGCGCGTCGTCCGGCCGGGTGGCGATATCCAGCGCCACGCCCGCCGCCAGCCCAAGCACGACCAGCAGTGCGGCGCCGGCGATCATCCCAAGCGGCGACAGGCCGAACGGCCCTTTACGCTTCTTCTTCTGGTTATCGGCCATGGTACCTTCTGTCTGGGCCAAGCCCGGTGGCACATTGCACCTCAGGTGCTTACCCCTTACCTAAGAGCCAGCACGATAAACAGCAACAAGAACAAGCGGTTGAATTCGATATCCTCCACTGCCGGGTTTTCTTGACGGCCCCGGGACCGGGGGGCATGTTGGCCCACGTCACGTAAAGGGCATCTCCATGGCACAGGCCAAGCGCTACCTCCTGATCGATAATTACGACTCCTTCACCTACAACCTGTGGCACTTCCTCAGCGAGTTGGGTGCGGACGTTGTCGTTCACCGGAATGACAAGATCACCGTGGATGCCTGTCTCAATGCCAAACCCGCCGGGATCATCCTGTCGCCCGGCCCCTGCGACCCGGACCGCGCCGGTATTTGCCTGCCCCTTATCGCAGCGGCCGCCGGCAAGGTGCCGGTGCTCGGTGTCTGTCTCGGCCATCAAGCCATCGGCCAGGCCTTCGGCGGCAAAGTCGTGCGGGCGCCATTGCCCATGCATGGCAAGGTCAGCGCCATCCACCATACCGGCCACGCCATGTTCAAAGGCATTCCGAGCCCGTTCGATGCCACCCGTTACCACTCCCTGATCGTGGACCGGGCAACCTTGCCCGCGGATCTGGAGATCACCGCCGCCACCAACGACGGACTGATCATGGGGCTGGCCCACAAGCGCTTCGCCATCACCGGTGTTCAGTTCCATCCCGAGAGCATTGCCTCGCAGTGTGGCCACCGCATTCTCCGTAATTTCCTGGTGAGCACCGGCCTGGACGCCAAGCCGGAACCGGCCCCGCATAAAGCCGCGGCGGAATGAACGTCGAGCCCACCAATACTCCGGCCATTTCCGGCCTAAGACCTTATCTGGCGCGCGTGGCTGATGGAGACCTCCTGACAGCGGCGGAGGCCGAGGATGCATTCGCTACAATCATGAGCGGCAGCGCGACCCATGGGCAGATCGGCGCATTTCTCATGGCCCTGCGTGTGCGGGGTGAAAGCGTCGAAGAACTGACCGGCGCGGCGCGCGCCATGCGAGCCAAGGCGACGCGGATCGCGGCACCACCGGGCGCCATCGACACCTGCGGAACCGGCGGCGACGGAGCGGACACTCTAAGCATCTCCACGGCCGTATCCCTAGTGGTCGCCGCCTGTGGCGTTCCGGTGGCCAAGCACGGCAATCGCGCGGCATCATCCCGCGCCGGCGCCGCCGACGTGCTGAAAGAACTTGGTGTCAACATCGACGCGGCAACCGACGTGACCGAAACGTGTTTACGCACGGCGGGGATCGGATTTCTGTTCGCACCGAAATACAACAGCGCCATGAAGCATGTGGCACCGGTACGTCAGGAGTTGGGTGTCCGCACGATCTTTAATCTGATTGGACCTCTGACAAATCCGGCTGGGGCGACCCGCCAGTTGCTTGGCGTCTTCGCCGAACGTTGGATCGTCCCTCTCGCCGAAACGCTCGGCCATCTGGGTTCGGAGAGCGCATGGGTCGTCCACGGCAGCGACGGCCTTGATGAGATCACCACCACCGGACCGACCAAGATCGCGAAACTTCAACGCAAATCCGACGGTTCGTTCGCCGTGTCCACGTTCGAGATCGTTCCCGAGGACGCCGGGCTGAAACGCGCGCGGATCGAAGACCTGAAGGGCGGCGATGCGGCCCACAATGCCGCGGCACTCCGCACACTGATCCATGGGCGCGGCGGTCCTTACCGCGATATCGTGGTGCTCAACAGCGCCGCCGCCTTGATGGTCGCGGACAAGGCGGCGGATCTCAAGGCCGGGGCGGCGATCGCCCTCGACGCCATCATGAGCGGCAAGGCCGCGAAGACTTTGGCGACCCTGGTCGCACTCAGCAATGGGAAGTCCGCGCCGTGACCGACGTGCTGACGAAAATCGCCGAGATCAAGCGCGCGACGGTGGCAGGCCGGAAAAAGACCGTGCCCTTGGCGGAGGTCGAGCGCGCCGCCGCCGTGGCCCCGCCGACGCGCGGCTTCGCCGCGGCCTTGACCGCGAAAGCCGACGCGGGAGCCTACGGGCTGATCGCCGAAATCAAAAAAGCCTCGCCGTCGGCCGGTCTGATCCGCGCCGATTTCGATCCGGCGGCCCTCGCCCGCGCCTACGAGCGGGGCGGTGCGGCCTGCCTCTCGATACTGACGGAAGAGGACCACTTTCAGGGCAGCGACGCGCATCTGAAATCCGCCCGGGCCGCGACGACCCTGCCGGTGCTGCGCAAGGACTTTATGCTCGACCCCTATCAGGTGATCGAGGCCCGCGTCATCGGCGCCGATTGCATCCTTCTCATCATGGCGATGATCGACGATGTCCTGGCGGCGGAGCTTGAGGCCACCGCGCGCGGCGTCGGTCTGGATGTCTTGATCGAAGTTCACAATCACGCCGAACTAGAGCGCGCCTTGCGCCTGCGCTCATCGTTGATCGGCGTCAACAATCGCGATCTGAAAACCCTGAAGGTCGATCTCGCCGTCACCGAACAGTTGGCGCGTCTGCTACCCGCAGGCCGGGCGCTGGTGTGCGAAAGCGGCCTTAAAACCCCGGCCGATCTCGTGCGCATGGCAAGGGCTGGCGCGCGCCGCTTTCTGATCGGCGAATCATTGATGCGGCAATCGGACGTCGCCACTGCGACGGCGGCTCTGCTCATGCAGGAGGAAACCCATGCCTAAGCCGGCAAAATCGCGCAAACGGCGTGTTGATCTCACGCACTTCGATCAGGCCGGAAATGCGGTCATGGTCGATGTCAGTATCAAGGGCGTCACCGACCGCGTCGCCGTGGCCAAAGGCGCGATCTACATGGAGCCGTCGACCTTGCGCCTGATTCAGGCGCGTCAGGTCAAGAAAGGCGATGTCCTCGCGGTCGCTCAATTGGCGGGCATCATGGCGGCAAAGCGTACCGCGGACCTGATTCCCCTGTGCCATCCCCTCGCCCTGTCCTCGGTGACGGTCGAACTTGCCTGTGACAAAGCTTTGAGCGCGGTGACCATCGTCTCCACCTGCAAGGTCACCAGCGCCACCGGTGTCGAGATGGAGGCCCTCACCGCCGTGAGCGTGGCCGCCCTCACCGTCTACGACATGTGCAAGGCCGTGGACCGCGCCATGCGCATCGGCGACATCCGGCTGGTCGAGAAGTCCGGCGGTAAATCGAGCAGGTTTGTTCAAGTCTAACCCTGCGCGAGAGCTTCATGTCATGAATGCCAAGGCGCCCCTGCTTCCCGTGGCCGATGCGCGTCGGATGATTCTGGCGCGTCTTCCGATTTTGGAATCGGAAACCGTGCCGCTTGAAAAAGCACTCGGACGGGCCCTCGCATCCGATATGGCGGCGCGCGTTTCCCATCCCGCCGCCGACGTGTCCGCCATGGACGGCTACGCCGTGCGGGCCGATGATGCCGCAACGGCACCCGCGACGTTGAAGGTTGTCGGTGAATCCGCCGCCGGACATCCCTGGTCCGGTTCGATCAAAGCCGGTCAGGCGGTGCGGATCTTCACCGGCGCTTATGTTCCTAGCGGCGCCGATGCCATCGTCATCCAGGAAGATACGAAAACCGGCGACGGGGTCGTGATCACCATCGAGGCCGTGCGTCCCGGTCAACATATCCGTAGGGCCGGACAGGATTTCCGAGCTGGCGACATCGGCTTGCGGGCGCCGCGTTGCCTGACGGCGCGGGACATCGGCTTTCTCGGTGCGATGAATCATGGCGAAGTACGCGTACGTCGTCGCCCGCGCGTCGGAATCATTTCAACGGGCGATGAGATCGTCATGCCCGGCCATCCCATCGCTCCGGGACAACTCGCCTCCGCCAACGGCCCCGGGTTATATGCCTTTGCCACCGCTCACGGCGCGGAGGCGCATCACTTCGGCATCGCGCCCGATGACACCAGCGCACTGCGCGCGCTTTTGGAACGGGCCGGCGAGGTGGACATTCTGCTCACCAGCGGCGGCGTGTCCGTGGGCGATCACGATCTCATCAAGCAGGTTCTCGGCGATATGGGGCTGGACCTTGCATTCCATAAGATCGCCATGCGGCCCGGCAAGCCGCTATTGTTCGGCGCCATCCGTACCGCCAGCGGCACAACACCCATCATGGGACTTCCCGGTAATCCGGTCGCGGCCATGATCTGCGCCATCATGTTCCTGGGGCCGGCACTCGACGTGATGCAGGGGCTGCCCGGCGATCTGCCACCGTTGATGAACGCGAGACTGGGCGCACCTCTGAAGGCCAACGATATTCGCGAGGATTATATCCGCGCCGCGCTTGCTCCAGGTCCGGACGGCGTGCCGGTCGCAACGCCCTTCCCGGTCCAGGACAGTTCCATGGTTTCAGCCCTGGCCCGCGCCGACGTCCTCATCGTCCGGCCGCCGTTCGCTCCTGCCGCCAATGCCGGTGATCAGGTCGCCGTACTGCCACTCGATTGAAGTGGTTGGCCTAGGCTTTTCACTCCGGTTGATATTCCCAGATCGCACCGGGGTCGCTGGACGTGCTGCGAACGGCAAGATACAATCTTGGCTTGCGCTAACGTCCTCTTTGCGGGGACTGCTAGCACACGCGATTACAGGCCCAATTCGCGCGGCGACAATGACAACTGGAGTTCAATTCCCCTGGCGTCCATGCGCAGCAGAAACGTTAACCCGCGGGCCCTGAAATTGTCGGTGAGACAACCCAGGCTGAGCCTTTGGCTATGCTGAAGCCGGCGCAGTGGCACCCTGGGGCAGGTTAATGCAAGTGAGCTAAGGCCATGGCCTATCCGCGGGGGGGGGGCGAGATATCCTCTGCGAAACAGCGAAGGAGGTTGCCAGTGGATGGTGAGAAACGACCCTACACCTATGAGGAAGGGCTGGGCGAGTTCTATAGAGGCGAGATTGTGGGCGAGGCAATTTATTCGGGGCTCGTCGAGTGCGCCAAAGATCCCCTGGAACGTCTGAAATTGGCTCACCTGCTGCAACTGGAGACCGAAACGAAGGCATGGTTGCGTCCGCATATGATCGCTGCAGGCGTTAGTGTGGCCGAGCCGGCTGCATCTCGTGATCCCGCAATAGGTTTTGTCAACCGCTTGGGCGCACTGAGTTGGTCCGAAAAAGTGCAGTTTATCGCGGACATCGTTCCTGGGCAGGTGACACAATATCGTGCCTACGCCGATGCCGCTAGAGCACGGGGCAATGCCGCGCAGGCAGCAGTTTGCGATTTCATGGTTGAGCACGAATTAGCGCAGGCTGAATTCGCACGGCATGAACTGGCAGGAGCTGAGCCCGCCGTCTCGCTCGCACCGCTGTTACGGCACAGCTGCAATCCGCTACCGACGTGCGTTTGAATTCTCAGCGTGCGTTCTGCGCACTCGGCAGACTGAAGATGGCAAGCAGCCCGCTCGGATCGTAGAAGTCCGCCTGCGGCACGATCTTACCGTTCTTCAAGGTTATGCCCACGACTAGAGGTAGGCTTTCGATAATTGATCCGTCGGCGCACCGCATGTGGTCGGCTCGCGCCGTGAAGGCAACGTCTCCGTTGACGGCGATGTGATAAACGTCAATCTTTGTCGTCTCGACCCCAGCAGTTCGGGTGCTCTTTAAGAGTTCCAGCGCCACGTCCCTTCCCTATACATCGGGCATGCTTGGCAGACTCCAAGCAATATCCGGCGCGAACATTTCACTACAGGCTTGCACACGCTATTTGACCTCAGCGGGGACAACTGGATAAATCGCGTTAAGGTCCGAAACGTTTTGCCACGTCCCGTCGGCCTGTCTCTCCCACGTCGTCTGACTAACTAGACGCTCGGTCACCGGCTTGCCGCTGATCGCGTCGGTATGAGTCCATGCCGAAGTGTAGGTGGTCGTGGCGAGGTCACCGTTCGCGGATATCCAAAACTTCCGGCTGGCCTCGTCGATCACGATGTTCAAGGCCGGGTCCTTCAGCACGCGCTCGTTGACGGCCTTGATCGCCTCGCGACCGATGGCAGGCGGCATCCCCGGCGTGTAGAGCGTAGCGTCCTCGGCGAAGACGGCGACCGCGCCGTTAAGGTCGTTCCTGCCGATTGCAGCAGTCTGTGCCTCCTCCGTCTTGCTGATCGCGGCAATCACGTCTTCCCGTTCGACGGTTTTAGCCTTTTGAGTGCAGGCTCCAAGCAGAGATAGCGCAGCTGCGGCGATAACAAGCGATTTTCTCATGAATGGGACTCCCCCTGACGATACTGACAAAATATGCAGTGAACGCGATGCCCGTAACAATGCCCAAACTCACACCACGCGCGTCGAAGGCGGTGTGCTGCCACTCGATTGAAGTGGTTGGCATAGGCTTTTCACTCCGGTTGATATTCCCAAATCGCAGCGGGCTCACGCGAAGTACTGCGGACGGCAAGAAACAGACGATCCATTTCCACATCGAAAAGTGAGGTTCGCGCGCCTGCGACCGTCTCGATCCGCGCCATGCGCAATATTTCATCGTCCTTCATCTGGAACACATCGATCGCACCGCTACCACAGGAAACATAGATGCGTTGTCGCTTATCGTCGGCGAAGACATCGTCGGCGTCATCGCACGTGGGTTCCCGCGCCAATATCACACCCGTGTTGCCCTCAATGGCGAACACGCGCGCTGGATTGCGAAAGACGACGATCACCTTCTCGCCATTGTTGGCGAGCGCCATGGGAAAGTTGCCGTTGGCGTCGGTGTTTTTCCACGCATCAATCTGGCGGCCCGATGCGCGGTCGACGACGGCGATTTCCCGATCATCCGGAACGTTGACGAAGATATATTTGCCCGAGGGATCGGTCTGAAAACCTTCGGGGTGTCCGCGCAATGAAACTTCGCTCACTTTCCGTAGCGTGGCGGGGTCAATGGCGGCCAAAGCACCGGACCCAAATCCAACCCACGCCTGACCGGACATGGGATCCATGCGAATGTTGTCCGCATCGTCCTTTAAATCCAGCCGGTCAGCCGATGCATAGTCGGCGCCGTGATAGCCGATGACCGCGCCGTTACCGCCGTTGGCAACCAACAAGGTATCCGCCTCCGCGCTATAGGCGACACCCTGTGGTTCGTCCAACCCCGCGACCTGTGTCAGAAGTGCTCGGTGTTCGAGGTCGACAACACCGACAGCGTCGTTTCCCATTTCGGCGACAAAGAGGCGATGGCGCGCATGGTCGATGGCCATATGATCGATACGGCCCGCCACCGGCCCGAGCGGAATTTTATCGATCAGTTCAAGCGGTGGTTGCTGTGCCGATGCATTGTCCGCGGCGGCAAGCAACCATGCGACGCCCAACAGCAGGGCAATGTAACGTCTACGCGCGATCACGCGCCATGCCGCCGTTCATAGAGCTTATCCGCGTTCGCCCAATTGACCGCATTCATGTAGGCTGCGACGTAGTCGCCAGCCTTGGCGCCGAAATCCATCTGGTAGGCGTGCTCGTACATGTCCATCACCAGGATCGGATTGCCGCCGGCAAGCGTGGTCGTGTGATCCGCGGCCCAGGCATTCACAAGCCGCTTATCGTGGGGATTGTATGTCAATATGACCCAGCCCGAGCCGCCACCCTCGGCTTTGCCCATGGCTGTGAACTCGGAGCGCCACCGGTCCATGCTTCCGAAATCGCGCACGATGGCCTCCGCCAGGGCTTTGCCCGGTTGATTGGGCGCACCAAATCCGGCGAAGTAGATCTCATGCAAAATCATTGAATTGGTCGCGATCAGTTCTTCCCGCTTTAGGCCATTGAGTACGAAGCCGGGGGCTTTGTCGAAGTCGAGACTTGCCAGTTGCTCGGCGATGGCATTCAGCCGTTTCACCGCGCCGCTGTAGTTATTGTCGTGATGACTCACGAGGATTTTCTCCGAAAATCCATTGATCTTTTGCGGATCGAACGGGAGCGGTTTGATTTCATATTTCATGGGTGGACTCTCTACAGCAGGGGTTACCTGTGCTCGGGCAAGTTCAGGACGAAGTTCCGCTGCAGCGACAAGACCCGCAGCAGCGAGGCTCGCGCCCCGCAGAACTTGCCGGCGATGAAATTGGCTAATCATGGGTTCCTCCGTTTTGATGAAACGACAAACGATTCAATATCTCGACCGGCTTGGATTCTCCGGTGGCATTACCGGCGGCCAGTTGTGGGTCTCGCCCTGACACTGCCTGCACCAAGCATAGAGCGCATCATACAGCACGAGGCCGTATCGCAGCATTTCGTGGTCGTCAGGAAAAACTGCCGACAAACCCAATGACACAGCCAATAGCCCGGCCGCTTGCGGTGCAAGGTCCAGTCGCGCCGTATCGGCGCCGCGCACGATAACTGCGAGCCGATGAAGCGCATCTGCGCCGAGGTCGTATCTGCGGAGGAACACGTCAAAGGTGCACAGCTCGCCGTCATGGGAGAACTCCACCCCTGGAACATCAAAGGGAATAGCTCCGGTCGCGGTCGCGGTCGCCAAGACCTCGGCCGCTGGTACAAATAGGAATTCCGGCTTTTGATCGATGAACCGAGTCACCAGCCAGGGGCAGGCGATGCGATCGATTTTGGGGCGCTCGCGCGTGACCCACTTCACGGCACGCCTCGCACCCACTTGCGCATGGGGGATTCTCCAGCGTTTCTACAAGTACGGATGATCGAAATGCACAAGTCCATTTGCCAGCCCCGATAGCCTGAGTCTTCTGGCAGAACTTGGACGCGGAGCGTCTTTAAAATGCCGGGGATCTGCGGCCCCGACTATGAAAATTCTAGTCCGCACAGGACCCTGCGACAAGGATTTGGACTCCCGACACCCCACACCCCTGTCTAAATCCTTGACCTCTGATAGGAACCAAAGTAGAACATCTGGTGTTTATGATTTGTTCTCGTGCGAGGCCAGTCCATGCTCACCAAGAAGCAACACCAGCTCCTCCTGTTCATCCGCGAGCGTTTGAACGCGGCGGGCGTTTCGCCCTCCTTCGACGAGATGAAAGAAGCGCTTAATCTCAAGTCCAAGTCAGGCATTCATCGCCTGATCACGGCATTGGAAGAGCGCGGCTTCCTGCGACGGCTCCCCCATCGGGCGCGGGCTCTGGAGGTGGTCAGGCTGCCGGAGGATGCCGGCGAGCGGATGGCGGAACGAAGCGGCGACGATAAGGCCGGACGTCCCAGCGGCTTCACGCCCAATGTCATTACGGGCAAGTTTTCCGGGGCGCTCCCCGGCGCCACGGTCAGCCCCGCCGGATTAAGTGAAACCTTCGACCTGCCTCTTTACGGTAAAATTGCCGCCGGAACGCCGATCGAGGCGCTGCGGACACCGAACGAGCATATCGGCGTGCCCGCCTCCATGCTCTCCACCGGCGAGCACTACGCCCTCTCGGTCGAGGGGGATTCCATGATCGACGCGGGCATCCTTGACGGCGACACCGTGGTGATCAGGCGCTGCGACACCGCCGACAACGGCGCCATTGTGGTCGCCCTGGTCGACAACGAAGAAGCCACCCTGAAACGCCTGCGTCGCAAGGGCGACACCATCGCCCTTGAGCCCGCCAATAAGGCATACGAAACGCGCATCTTCGGCCCCGACCGTGTCAGCGTGCAGGGACGTCTGGTGGGATTGCTGCGTCGCTACTGATAGCGTCAGCGGTTTCTTCCGATGCCCATCGCGGCGCAGGATTAAAGCCGCCCGATGATCTCCATGGCTAAGGTAACCCACAGCGCGATCAGGAACAGCCAGCTGATGCTGAAGGCTAGTCCCCGATAAAGGGGATTGTTGAACGTGAGATGAATCGTGCTTTGCACGAGCCGAGCGGCCACATAACCCCAGGCCCACACCAACAGCCAGGAGGTGACGCCGCCGACCGCGAAAGCGATGATACTGGCAGCGTAAAAGAGCACCGGTGCTTCGAATAAGTTGCCATAGTGCCGCACGGCAATGATGGCGTAATCGGCCTCCGGCGGTCCCTGATAAGCCCGGTAATAGGTAGCGCTGTCGGTGCGCTCTTTCGTTGCGCGAGCGCGTGCTACAGCCATGCGCAGGAACGCGATAGCCGTAAGCGCGACAATCACGAATACCGGCAGGAAAATACTTAACTGATTTACGTCTGCGTTCATTTCCCGATCCTCCCTTTATGAAGCTGTCTTACACTACAATCGTGTCAGTGTGCAGGAACGTCTGGTAGGGCTGCTGCGTCGCCACCGACGGCATCGGTCGTCTTTTCATTGTCACTCAGATCACCCGGGGATGATGCCCCGTCGCGGCTGCCTGCCCATTGTGGTGATTTCGGCATGGGTGCCCACTGCCGGTTTCCCATGCCGTCGGCGACAAAACGAAAACGTACGCCGTCGGGCCTGAGCCAGAGAGCCACCGCCCCACGACGACGCAAGTCGATACGGTCCGCAACCGTTGGACCGTCGCAGAACGCATGTGCCGCGGACAGGCTTACCGTGGCGTCAGTCGATGCGCAGTCTTCCGCCAGCGCCGCGTCAAAAAAAGCTAGGAGCACGCGTTTTCCGTGACGTTGAAGGATACATCCGTCCGCATCGCATCTGAGATCGAGCGCGGTCTGTCCCGGCTCCGGCCAGGTCAGCGGCGAGCGCCCATAGCGTTCCTGCCACACGTCGCGAATGAATCGGTCGCCAGGACCGGGCCGCAACGCGAGGTGCCCCCGGCCATCGGTGATGGCCACGACCTTGGCCTCCTCATCGACCAGTATGTCGGGAGGCGCCACAAACCAGGGCTGTGCCATCCCGCCCATGATGAGCGCCAATCCGGCCCACCTGAATCGGCCCCGCCAGAGACACAACAGCATCAATCCAAAAGCAGCGACCGCCAACGCCGCAGCGCTCATGGGTGGAACGTGAACCTGCGCACCGGGCCACTTAGCCACCGCGCGCGCCACATCGTTCACAAGCCCGACACCGTATCCCATGAGTTTCAGTGGAATCTGGTCAAGCCCGAACGGCATGGCCAACATCGCCGCAAGACCCCAGGGCATAATCCACATACCCGTAATCGGGTCAGCCACCAGATTGGACGCCATGGAATAAGTCGGAAAACGATTGAAGTGATAGATCGCAAACAAAGCGGTGGACCCACCGGCAGCGATATCGGTCACGACCGCACCCGCCAAAATGACTCCCACCGCCCGCAGAATCAGCAAATCGCCCTCGGGCGACCGCCACGTCACACGCAAACTCACGTGCTCCGCTACCGCGATCAGCGCCAGCACGGCCATAAACGACATCTCGAAACTAGCGCCAACCACCGCGTCGGGATAAATCGCCATCAGCACCAACGCCGCCCATCCGATGGAGCGCATGGAAATCGCCGTGCGATCAAGCAGTACCGCAATCAGCACGACCCCGATCATCAGATAGGAGCGGACTGCAGGAACGCTGAGGCCGGAAATCAATAGATAGATCGTCGTCATGGCTATCGCCGCCCAAGCCGCGGCCTTCTTGGTGTCGATGCGCAGAGCAACCGGCGGCACGAGCGCAAGGCCTCGACGCACCAGGAAAAACACCACGGCCGCGAGCAGGCTCATGTGCACGCCGGAAATCGACAACAGATGCGCAAGACCCGACACGCGATAGGCCTCCTGGAGATCTTCGGGAATCGCGCTCTGCTCACCCATGATCAAGGCCGCTGTGGTGGTTGCGTCCTCGCGATCGGGAATCGCAGCGGCGACCCGGTCGGCCACATGGCGACGGACCACTTCCACGTACGCCATAAACCCATCGATCCACCCGTCGTGGGTTGCGGACGATTCAATGCTCCATGGGCCATACACCGTGCCTTCTCCGCCGACGCTCTCGAAGTAAAGAAAGCGCTGAAAGGCAAATGCATCAGGAAGCGCCGGCCGCATGGGCGGACGCAAGGTTGCGTGAAC
>SCTM01000094.1 GCA_004297485.1 Rhodospirillaceae bacterium | reverse complement strand
ATGATGGAAGCGTCAGTGTGGCACACACCACATGCTTCAACGCGAATGCGCACCTCGCCGGACCCCGGCGCCGTGAGAGGGCGGTCGACAAGCCGCAAAGTGCCGTCGCCATGCGCCTCCAGGGCGCGGTAAGTTTTGCCCGTCATATGCAACGACCGGGCAGCAGCCGCAATTTTTCGGCTTTTCCCGGCATGGAGGCGGAAAAAAATATCTGCGCCAAGTTTCTCATTTCATATCTCTCACTAGCGATACTCACTGTCAAAAGGGCATGGCGTGCGACCGAAGGGCGGTATTGTATCTCAACCCCAACTGATTCCTTCAAATTGTTCCGTTCAGGCGAAAAAATCTAACACCAGCCGAGGCAAGCTCGCCCCGTCGGTTCAAACTGACACCGTCCAGTGGATCGTTGCCCGCAAAACCCGCGACAGCCTATCAATCGAGCGGTAGTTCCATCTGTCGCGCGTAGAGCATATAGAAATGCCGAAGCTTAAGTTCGTGATGCCGCGCAAGGACGAACTTGCCCCGCTTCAGGTTCTTTATCCCCTTCTGAATGAATTCCAGATTGGCCGTATCCTGGCTGAGGACCGGGGACGCGAAGCCGAGCTCGGGCGCGTTAATAAACGACTCGTGGGGCAGTAGCTTGCGTTCCTTGACGGGCTTCGGGCGTTCGCCGGGCTTTGCCGGTTCCAGCCCCATGACATCCATGATCGACGTCGTATGGTCGTCGCCATTGGGCAAGAAGCGATAGACGAGGCTTTGGATAATATTGGCAAAGGGATTGAAGTTGGGGAACAAGGTGTACCAGATGATGTCCACCACTTCGGCGTCCGAAACACCATCGACATCATCCCCGAGCGTAGGACGCGCCGCCTCCCGAAACATCGTCGCCACCGTCGGCCGAAGATCCGTGCCGTCGGGAATCTGAGCGAGAGGAGGCAAGTCTTCCCATGCGCCGACCGCCGCGTTGAACATGTCCTGCGCGCTCGGTTGAACGCGCATATGATCGCTCGGATGATACGCGCCTAGAACACCCCTGGAATAGTTTCCAAACACATCAAGCCGGTGGTTCTTGTCCGAATAGGCCGGCAGGAATTGCGGATGGGTTGTGTGTACGTGAAACGCTTCAAGAAAAGCATCCTGCGCAACCTTCCAGTTACACTTGAGGATCGCGGAAACATGGACGGTTTTCACCCGATTATCCAGCGGAAGGCGCTGAAATTGCTTTGGCAGGGAACCCATGTACTCAGACAGCGGTGGCGCCTCGAGATCCGGGTTGATGAATACGAAGCCGCCCCAAAGCGCGACCTGAACCTCGGGCAAGCGGAAGTTCTTATTATTGATGGTCGGGAACTGATCACGCGAGGGAACGCCCTGCAGCGCACCATCAAGCGACCATGTGAAGCCGTGGAAGGGACATTTGAGTTGCGACACATTGCCGGGGCAATCGCGTAACGGCCGTCCACGGTGCAAGCATGAATTATAATAGGCTTTGATCTGATCGTGAGCAGCCCGCACGATCACAATCGACAGTGTGGCGATGTCGTAGACATAGGTGTCGCCAACCTCGGCGACCTCATCCAACCGGCAGGCCATCTGCCATGATTTCTTCCAGATCCGCTCGATCTCCCTTTCGTGGATCGCGCGGTCGAGAAACCAGGATGTCGGAACCTCGAGCGGTCCAACGTCCTGCTCACCCGCCGTCCTGAAGACGGGGTCAATGGGATGCGTATCACGTTTGAGGAGATCCTCGTAATTCCGGGGCGGATCCATCGTCAGTGCTGTATTGCTCATGACTGCGCCTCCTTGGACGGCGAATCGCCGGCCACCCTGTTCCACGCCGGAAGATGTCCGTCGGAAACCAACCAACAAAGCATGGGATCGGCCGACTTGCGGTTGCCGCTGAGCCAATTACCCCGGCGGTCAAAGACACCCGATTGATCGCCTTCACCCACACGCACGCTTCCATCGGCCTGGCGATCATAGATCAGCCTCGTAAGCGGATGTCGAAGTCTCATCACACGCTCCACTTCTTCTCGCTGTTGCTCCACGGGGTCCGTTTCACAAACCACATATGCGGACACGCCACAGGCCATGCAGCAACCAGCCGACGCTCAGTCCGCCAAGCAGGTCCGGCACAGCATAACTTAGCCTAAACCGAGTATCACGACGACGTCGAAACTAGTCAAGAGACTTGACATATACGGGAGACCTCGCAGTGCGCCAAATGTGAGACGAGGTGCACCACTCCGGCGGATACTTGGTTGCGATCGCGATCGACAGTGTCGCTGGCCGGTGATGCGGTCAGAGGTTTCACTTTGCGTCACAGGCTAGCCGCCAGCTTCGCCGCATCCGCTTCAATCCGCGCGAGAAGCGCGATGCCCTTCGCCTCGGTGGCGGCACCCTCCTCGCTCCAGCCGTGCTCCAATTCGACGAGGCCGGAATATCCCGACTTGATGAGATGCGACAGGATAACGGGAAAGTCGAGACTGCCCCTGCCGGGCTCGACGCGGTTGGGCATGTCCGCCAGCTGGTAGACGCAAGCGATATCCTCAAAATCCTCCAGCGCTTGGATCACCGATCCATCCATCTGGGTGATGTGACCCGTATCGAAGATAAGGCGGACGGAGGGGTGATTCACCTGCCTGATGATGTCGGCTGCATCATACGCCGACTGAAACAGCATATTCGGCAGGGCGATGATCGGCTCAATGCCAAGCACGGTATCGTTTCTTGCCGCCAGATCGGCTGCCATTTTCAGGTTCTCGCGGACGTTGGCCAGATCAGCCGTCCGTTGATCGGCACTTGATTCCGGCACGAGGACGGCAAGGACCCGACAACCAAGATCGCGCGCGAGCCTGGACGTTGCCTGGACATGGTTGAGAAGATCCAGTCGATCCTGCGACGCGGCGCTTACCCATAACGGCTTCAAGACTTCGGTGACCGGCAGAGACGATATGGTCCCCGCTTCGAGACCGAATTCCGTCAATGCCGCCTTGAATCGCCGGACTTCATCCGTCGGCGCGCTGACGATGAACGGATGAAACAGGCCGCCGAATCCTTGTTCGGCGGCAAATCGTGCATGCTCCCGGCAATCCGAGGTTCCCAGCGTCGATGCAAATAATGGATGCGGAGAAATGTAACCCATGTGCGGAGCATATCTAAGAATGAAGTCAGGCATTCTACAATCCCAGCACACCAAGTGGCGCAATATGTCGCTATACCAAGACGATCTGGAAAACAGTCCCGAAGATTGCTTGTCGGATCGCCGCGAGGACTGTCCGGTATTTCAAGCGCGAGCGCTCGAAATACCGGACTCCGTCTCAGTTCGGCCAGCTTCCCGCGAGCGGAGGAGAGACGTGGCGATCGCCCCCCTGCTCCGGCTTGCGATCCGAGAGGATCGGGATGACGTCCCGAATGGCGCGATGGATTCGCGTTTCGGGATCGGTCCACACGTCGACGACGTAGCTTCCTTCCGACTTCATCGCCCGCTGGAGGGCCGGCTCGAGGTCGTCGGGATTGGTGACGCGTTCGCCATTAACGCCAAGCGCTTTCGCGACCCCAACAAAGTCCGTGCCTTCGGGGAGGTCGACCCACGGATTCTGGATGCCCCAGAGTCTCATGCCCTGCCGATTTGCGTAGAGGCAGTGATTGTTGTCGATGATGATGATCACCTTGAGCTTGCGTTCGGCGAGCGTGGAAAGCTCCATGAAATCATAATAAAAGCCGCCGTCGCCGTGATAACAGACCACGGTCCGGTCCGGGACCGCGAGCTTGACCCCGATCGATACCGGCAGACCGGCGCCGAGCGACATGTAGCGTGACCCGAGCGGCATCGGTGTTACTTCCTTGTAGTGGAAGGACCGATACATCATGAACGCCTGACCGCCGCTGTCGCCGACCATGATCGTGCCGGCCGGAAACGTGTCCGCCATTTTCTGAATGACGTAGTGCTGATTGATCGGCGTTGAACTTTCGCAGGATAGCTTGTGGTAGTAATCAAACCATTCCTGCTTGCTTGCGGCGATATGGGCCAGTTTCGCGGGATTGGCCTCGCTGCGAAGCCCCTTCCGTTCGACGTAGTCCAGCAACTGGGTGAGCACGGATTTCGCGTGGCCGGTAATACCGAGCGTCGGCTGGAAGATCTTTCCCAGTTGGTTGGGATCGATATCGATCTGGATCACATTATCCGGCTTCACGAGATTCCAAGCACCCGTGGTCATCTGCGAAAAGGTGGTGCCGATCGCGATCCACAGGTCGGCCCGCTGCACGACTTCATTCGCGCTGGTCCAGCCGATCGAACCGGCAACGCCGGCAAACAAGGGATGGTCGTCGGAGATCACACCGCGCCCGCCCCATGACGTCGAAACAATCGGAATGCCCAGTGCCTCCGCGAAACGCTGGAGCTCTCCCGCGGCCTTCGCCATGTGGACACCGGCGCCCACGAACAGGACGGGATTGCTGGCCGCCTTGATCATTTCGAGCATCCGACTGATCGCCGCCTCCGACGTCCCCGGAGGTTCCGGCAAGGTGAGCCGCTCGGCGACGCAGGCCGTTTCGGCGACCAGCGCTTGAAAGCCGATATCAAGCAAACTCGGACCCGGACGGCCGGTGCTTGCGGAAATGACAGCCTGACGAACGGCGAGTGGAAGGTCGTCGGCGGTGGTGACCTTCCGCGCGTATTTCGCGATTTGTTTCAGAGCCGGATAGACAATATCGTTCGAATCCTGGAGCCCCTCGCGGAAATCGAGAGAGCTATCGAGGTTCACGTCCATCATGAACAACGGCGTGCTGTCCACCTTTGCCGCGTGGACCACGGGGCTCGCATGCAACGCACCGACGCAATGGAACAGGCAGGCAGAGGCGGCACGGCCTTTCATGCGATTGTAGCCGTAGGACATCCAGGCTCCCGAGAGCTCGGTGCGGCCATTCATGTTCGCGAGATTGCTCGTTTCGATCTGATGAATCACCGCGCCGGTGCCGCCACCCGCATAGCCGAACACCATTTCGATCCCACAGGCGTGTAGGGATTCGGAGATGGCCTCCGCTCCGGAACGTGCCTTCGGAGGACTGACGGCCGCCGCTGTCTCTGCGCCTTTTTCAATATAAGACATGTCTGATTTCCTTTGATGGGTTGAGGTCGTTCAGAATTTGTATCCGGCCATCACGCCGGAGGTGCGCGTTGGTCCCAAGCAGGCTGGTCTGGAGAACGAGGCCCGGCACAACCGAAGCCAAGTCCGTGGTTGTCGTGAGGCCGAGTCGCTCCAGCGTTGCAGACGTGATTGCCGTGATGGCGATGAGGATTTTCTGGATGTTCTCCGAACGCTTGTCGCGGTGACGACAATTTCTTCGATTCCGCGATTCTCGGCTTGCGGCGCGGTCGCAGCACTTCCGGACGCGGTCTGCGCATTGGCGTGTCCCGCAGCCACGAGATTTGCCGCTGTCAGCCGCGCCTTCAATTGACCCTGCTGCATCACAAATCCCCTCCCGTTTATTTTTTGCGTGCGGGGCGAGGCCGTCGTCCCCGGACACCGGCAATTGCTCTGCTCCTTTCAGGAAATTGTCAATATGCTGAACATTATTTTGTCAACTTACTGAACATTATGGTTGAGCTCGCCGGCCAGATGGTCTATCCGAGACTGAACGGTGGTGATCGCATCCACCGCGTTCGATTGCGTCGCACAGATGTCGTGCCGGCGGCGAAGGCGCCGCGAGAAAAAGAACGAACGAAGGCTCGAGGGGAGATGAACTATGGCCTCAACATCCGGTAGGTCGCGCGTCGTTTCCAGTGCGGTGCAAAAGGGCGAAACATCGCCCACCTCTCGCGGCGCTATTGATGTTCATCATCATCACGGTAGTCCGGAACTGATGTCCTTTATGGCGTCACATGCGTCCGACCGGGTTATTCCCGTAAACGATTGGCGAGTCGAAGAGGCGATCGCCGACATGGATGCCAGTGGGGTCGAAACCGCAATCCTGTCTCAGTTCACGCCCTATCATTCCGGAACCGCCGCCGAGCGGCAGATGGTGACCCGCAGCGTCAATGACATCGGCGCGCGTCATGCCCATGATCATCGCGGACGATTCGGCCTCTTCACGTCGCTGCCGCTACCATCCATTGAAGACTCGTTGGCGGAGATTGCCTACGGCCTGGACGTCCTCGGGGCCGACGGCGTCTGCATGGTGTCGAGCGTGGACAACAAGTGGCTGGGCCATCCCTTCTTCTGGCCCATTTACGAGGAATTGGATCGGCGGCGTGCGGTTGTCTACGTGCATCCCTACACACCTGGATGCTGCACCTGTCTCGTGCCCGAAATTCCGGAATACATCATCGAGTATGCCACCGACACGACGCGCACGATCGGCAGTCTGATCTGGAGCGGCACGACCACCCGCTTCCCGAACATCCGCTTCATTTTTTCGCATGGCGGAGGAACGATGCCGTTCCTGATTGAACGCTTCCTGGCTGGTACGTCGGCGGAGGTGGTTCCCGGCATCGTGACGAAGGGCAAAAGTCCGCCGTTCGTGCCCAAGCAACCGCCGGCAGGTGTGCTTGCCGAAATCCGCAAGATGTACTTCGATACGGCCCAGTGCTCCAATCCCATTGCGCTTCGGGCGCTCCGCGACGTCGCCCTCTCACCCCAGATCGTTTATGGAAGCGACTACTGGTTTCGCACCAACGCGGAAACGATGAGAGGCATTAATAGTTGTAACGTATTCTCAGAGGCAGAGCTGACCGCCGTCAAACATGGCAATGCAGAAGCGATGTTCGGGGCATGGCCAGGCTCGCGGATCAAGGCGCCAGGGGCCAGCACCGGCTGAGCCTCGCACTAATTCTGTCGACCGGTGGGCTCTGCGCGGCCGCTACGCCCGTTTCGCCACATCCCTTGGGAGGGGATACGATGAAGGCCAATTCAGATTCCAGTTCGACGTTTGACTTCATCGTGGTGGGCGGCGGATCCGCCGGTTGCGTCCTGGCGAGTCGACTTTCCGAGGACGCAACGAAGCGCGTCCTTCTCGTCGAGGCCGGGCCCGACCATACCAACGGGGAAGAGTTACCCGCGATCGCGGATACCCGCTCGCGCGCCATCTTCAAAAACGAACTGTTTTGGCCGAACTTCATGGTGCAGGGGAACGGCGCGTCGGAAAGGGCGCCCGAACGCATCGTTCCGTTTCTGCAGGCAAAGCTGTTGGGTGGCGGATCATCCATTAACGGGATGCACGCACAGCGCGGCTTTCCGCGCGACTATGCGGAATGGAAGGACTTCGGCGTGACCGACTGGGGATGGGACGACGTCCTCCCCTACTTTGTGAAACTGGAGTCGGACGAAGATTTCAATGGTCCTCACCACGGCAAGGATGGGCCGATTTCGATCCGGCGGGTGGAGCGCAAAGGCTGGAGCACGCTGAGTGTTGCCGTCGAGGCCGATCAAAAAAGCCGTGGCCTGGCGGCTCAAAAGGATCTCAACCTCGAATTCGGCGATGGCGTCGGTCCGGTCCCGCTGAATATAAGCGACACGACCCGGGTATCGTCGGCGCGCGGCTACCTTCGGCCCGAAGTCAGATCGAGATCGAACCTGGAGATATGGACCGAAACGGAGGTTCATCGGGTTGCCGTCGAGGATGGACGCGCCGTTGGCATCGACATCATGGCCGGGACCGGCACGCGCCGAATAACCGCGCGCGAGGTGATCGTAAGCTGCGGCGCAATCCATTCGCCGGCCTTGTTGCAGCGATCCGGAATCGGTCCCGCGGCGGCCCTCCAAGCGCTCGGCATTCCGGTCGTGGCCGACAGGCCCGGTGTCGGCAAAAATCTCAGCAATCACCCGATGTTCAGTATCAGTGCGCACCTGCGTGCGAAGGCACGGTGCGCAACGACCGAAGGGCCGCCTGGAAAGATCGTCGTACGCTATTCATCGAACGTTGCGAGCTGTCCCTCGACCGACATGATCCTCAACCTGTGGGAGCGGGTGCCCTCGCCGCATCTCGATGACCCGCTTGGTCGGCAGATGGCCGACATAATGTTCATCCTGAACAAACCGTTCTCCCGCGGCGAGGTGTTGATCGACTCGGCGGATCCGAGTGCGCGGCCAGGCGTCCGCTTCAATATGTTCGAAGACGAGCGCGATCTCGCGAGGTTTGTCGCCGCGTACCGCTACTGCGTGTCTATTCTGAATGCCGCCGCGGTTAAGCCTCTGATCAACGCTGCCTTCATCTTGAAGCCGATCCCAATGCTATTCGCGTATCTCGGCGACAGCCCGCGCGGACGCATGGTAGCCAAGCTCGGCGGTGCGCTCCTCGGCATATCCGAGCGACTGGCCGCAAAGTTGCTGCGGCGGTGGACCATTCCGCTCGACACCGTGCCGGACCGCGACGACGACATCGTGCAGCTGATACGATCAAGCACGCTGCCGGGCGGTCACCCCACGGGGACCTGCAGGATGGGACGCCGGGATGATCCGCACGCCGTTGTCGATACGCGCGGCCGGGTTATCGGCGTCGAAGGCCTGCGCGTCGCCGACCCGTCGATATTCCCGACCATCGTAACGGCCGGCACCAATATCCCCGCGATGATGGTCGGCGAGAAGATCGCGAGTCACATCAAGCGTCAGGACAATTGACCGGAAAATCCGCGTCAGTGGTAATAGAGAATTCGCAAAATGGCCAAACGGGGAGATCGTACGTGGGTGTGATTAGTCGAGGCCGCAGCTTGTGGTTCGAGAGCCTCCGCACGGCGGCGTTAAGGGAAGAGAATGTGGCCGCGCCCGGTCCCGACCAGATAACCGTCCGGGCGCTGCATTCCTTGGTCAGCGCCGGCAGCGAGATGCATCTTTTCCGTGGCGAGGGTAACCTGCCGCCATCGGCTCTTCCTCCCGATGCGGGCACACTGCCCTTCCCCGTCAAGTTCGGCTATCAAGTCGTCGGCAAAGTGGAGGCCGCGGGAGAACAATCCGGCTTTGCCGTCGGCGATCTGGTGTTTGCCATCCATCCTCATCAGGATAGATTCACGATCTCAGTCGCGCTCGCCATCAAGCTCTCACCTGACGTAGACCCTCTCCGCGCGCTGTTTCTGAATATGTGCACCGTGGCCGTTCAGACCAACTTGGAAGCGCCGGTTCGCGTCGGCGAGTGCGTGGCGGTATCTGGGCTGGGCATCATCGGAAGCTTGATCGCGCATTTCACGCGCAAGTCCGCAGGACGCCTCATTCTGGTCGACCCGAATCCGGCGCGGCGCGCAGCCTCATCCTGGATCGGCGCCGATACGGTGGTCGATCCGGCAGGCGCGGCCGACGCCATAAAGACGCTTAGCGACGGCCGGGGGGTCGACATGTTTATCGAAACCAGTGGCGCGCAAGCTGCACTTCAGGCCGCGATCAACAATACCGGCGATCGGGGTTCGGTGGTCGTACCGGCCTGGTATGGATCGCGACCGGTTAGCCTGTCACTCTCCCCCGAGTTCCACCTGCGTGCGCTGACGCTCAAGAGCGTCTTCGTGATGAGCATGGGGGGCAATGAGGCCGCGCGCTGGACGCAAGCGCGACGCGTAGAGACCGCTCTTTCGGTGCTTAAGGAGATTGATCCCCAAAATCTGACGTCATGTCACGTACAGTTCAAAAATGCTCCGGATGCGTATCGCATGATCGATGAGGGCAAGGTCGGGGCACCCGCGGTTATCCTCGACTATTGACGCGGTTTACTCAGGTCAGCGCGCGCGCTCCGGCTTCTGCCACCGCTTGATCTTCAAGTCCAACCCCGCCCGACACACCGATGGCTCCGACCAATTCGTTCTGGTCCCACAAGGGCACCCCGCCGGGAAGCGGGAAGACGCCGGGGATAGTGCCCAAGGCGGGCAAGATCTCCGCGAGCTTGCCGACTTGCCCGGTATCCAATCGCATGTGTGCTGCTGTCTTCGCCTTGCCCTGGGCGACCAGGAGCGAGAGCAAGGGTGCATTATCCATGCGCTCCAGCTTGAGCATCTCGCCCGATGCATCGGTCACGACGATCGTCACCGCCACTCCGTCGGCCTCCGCGGCGGCGCGCGCGGCAGCAACAACGATACTGGCATGTGCGAGCGTCAGGAATGATTTCTTTGGCAACACGTCGGCGTCTCCCCGATGAGGCTGTGCGGTCCCAGCGATCAACCATTCTTGAGGATCATCTTGCCGTCATAGGTTGTCAATCGGCTCTGACTCGGACACGCTGGTGGACCGGCGGACGCGTTTGCCGCACACCGGACCGGCGCTTTGCAAAAACGTCTCCATTCGCTCCCGACGGCAGCAGATAAAGGCGAGAGTTCTTGCCAATCCCCTGTCCGATCCGTCGGTACAGATGGTCAAAATCGCGTTCGACATTCGAGACCTATATGTCGACGTGGGCTTATCCCGTTGGCTCTCGAGGAAACTGCGGCAATGCAGGGTCACGCTCGACCCATGACTGAGCTGAATCGCACCAGATATGGATCTGCGGCTTGAGCCATGACGTATCGTCCAACGTTCCCGCCTTGATGAACCGCAGATGAGATAGCGCGGCAATTTCAGACAAAATCGGCGAGCCGCATTTACCGCAAAATTTTCTCAGGACAGGCGCGCCACTGCTCCCGACATCTTCGAAGGTCGACAGAGCACCATCAACCGAAAGCTCTTTAGCCTTGACTGAAAATACGATCGAAAACGCTGTGCCGCTTTGCTTTTGGCAATTCTTGCAATGGCAAACGGCCGTCGCTACAGGTTTGCCCGAGATCTGATATCGCACGGCACCGCAGAGACATCCGCCTTCGATAGCCATAGACTTTCTCCTCGTTAATTTTCAGCCCAAACTCTTTTTCAGAGTTGTGTAGCGGCCTTCGACCAACATCCCGATCCTGAAAATTCTGCTGGCGGGAGCGATCATTGTGCCGGCGTCAGCGTACGATCGCTTTGATACGAGTGTATTCGTGCAAACCTTCGACGCCATTCTCAACCCCGATTCCCGATTGTTTGTGACCCGCAAAAGGTATCGTTGGCGAAATGGCTTGTACGGTATTGATCCACACCGTTCCCGCATCAAGACGGTTCGCGATCTGCGCCGCCAATTCCAAATCGGCACTCCAGATCGAGCCGGCGAGCGCGAATTCGCTGGCGTTGGCGCGGCGCACCGCCTCATCAACACTTGCATAACGGAGCAGCGGCACAAGAGGTCCAAACGGTTCCTCAACCACGACTCGTGCGTCGTCGGGTGGATTATCGATGATCGTCGGCGCAATGAAGTAGCCCACTGCCTTTCCGGCGCCCGGCTCCGTTAGAAACTTGTATCCCCGTGCGCGGGCATCGTCGATCAAATCCTGCACGCGATTGAATTGTGCCTTGTTCTGAACCGGGCCGAGCCGAACATCGGCAGCCTCGCCATTTCCGGGCACGTTGGCCTTCGCCAATGCGGTCATCTTCGCGGCAAATCGATCGTAGATTGCGTCGTGAACGTAGATTCGCTTCGCGGCGATGCAGACCTGCCCGGAGTTCGAGAATACGCCCCAGAAGAGTTTGGTCGCTACCTTTTCGACATCAACATCGGGCAGCACGATTGCGGGATCGTTGCCGCCAAGTTCAAGCGTGACACGCTTCAACGTTTGCGAAGCGCTTCGCATCACAGCCCGTCCGGTCACGGTGGAGCCCGTGAATGAGATCTTGTCGATTCCAGGGTGCTCTGTCAGCAGCGGCCCCAGGCGGTCTCCCCCTGATATGATATTCAGCACGCCGGGCGGTAGAATGTCGATCAGCAGCTCGCCGAGCTTGAGCGTTGCAAGAGGGGTATAAGGCGACGGTTTGACCACTAGGCAGTTGCCCGCCAGCAAAGCCGGCGCGATTTTCCATGCACCAAGCAGGATGGGAAAATTCCAGGGCACCAGCGCACCGACCACACCCACGGGGACACGTTGGATTTCGACGACACGGCCGCTTGGTTCTGTTCTGCGTTCGGGCGGGAGATCGAGGGTCGCCGCCCCGCGAAACCAGTTCGCAGCCAGACCTATTTCGGCCTTCGCATCGGCAAGGGGCTTGCCCTGCTCCCGTGTCAACAGCAGAGCCAACGGATCGACCTGCTCATCGAGGCGCTTGGCTATTGCCGTGAGCAGGGTCGCCCGCTCCCCGAGCGGGACATCCTTCCATGCAGGCAGGGCTTTTCGTGCTGCAGCCACCGCCCCGTTGAGCTGCTCTTCTGAACAATCAGGCGCGTCGCCGATAGATTGCTCGGTGGCGGGATTGAGGACAGGAAACGTCGATTGTGCGGAAACGGCACGCCCGCCGATCATCATGCGGAAGTCGGCAAGAAAATCGACGCTTTGCGGCTGTTCCCTGGTCATCACGCGTTTGCCGGTTTCTCGAGAATGGTAACAACGCAGGCGGCCTCCTCCAGACCATGAAAGCCGCCGCCATTTTCTGCAAGCGCGAAGCGCGCGCCTTCGACCTGTCGCTCTCGGGCTTCACCGCGCAGCTGCGTGACCAGCTCGAAGAGCTGTATCGCACCTGTTGCGCCGATGGGATGTCCCTTCGAAAGCAGGCCGCCCGACACGTTGATGGGAAGGCGCCCGCCCAATTGGCTTGCACCGCTTTCGACCAGCGCTCCACCTTCGCCATAGGCGCAAAAGCCCACATTCTCGCTGTGCAGAATTTCAGCAATCGCCGAGGCATCGTGCAGTTCGGCGACCGAGATATCGCCAGGTCCGACACCCGCCATTGCGTATGCACGGTCAGCGGCGACACGTGTCAGATGCTTGTCATATTCCTGACCGCTTCGGTTGCTGCTGCTGCTCGCGGCGATGCCGGCAATACCGACAGCACGCTTGCTGCCCAGCCGCTTTGCAGCGCGCTTTGACGCAATCACGATGGCGCAGGCCCCGTCGCTCATCGGCGCGCACATTGACCGCGTGATCGGCCAAATGATCATCCGGTCGGCGAGGACCTCGTCGACGGTCATGGGAAAGCGATATTGGGCGTAGGGATTCAGAACCGAATGGTTATGGTTTTTCGCGGCGACCGCGGCGATTTGGCGCGCGGTCGTCCCAAATGTCTTCATGTGGAAGCGCGCCTGCGCGGCGTAGATGTCCATGAAGACCGACCGCTCCGCAGCCTCCGCTGTTCCAGGCGGTGGCGACAATCCCTCGCCGAGCGCGAGCAGTGAAGCAATATGCGAGTCTGCCAGTTCGCGGTCCCAGCTCCCCTTGAAGGCTTCAAACATACCCTCGCGGTTTTCCGGATAATTCATCTTTTCCGCACCGACCACGAGTGCGATGTCATAGAGGCCAGCTTCAACCGCTGCATATGCCTGGATGACCCCTGAGCTCGAACTGGCGCAGGCATTATCCGTATTGAAGATCGCAATTCCTTCGAAGCCATAAGCGCGGAGTGACGCCTGACCGCGCACGCCATGCTGCCCCTCCAGCGCACCCTGTCGCGTATTGCAGAACCAGGCCGCCTCGATTGCGTCCTTCGTTAGTCCCGCATCAAGTAGCGCGGCATCGATCGCCTCGGCGGCGAGATGGCGCACCTTCTTTTCGAGATGCTTGCCGAGCGGGGTCATCCCGACGCCGATAATTGTGACATTGCTCATGGCTGTGATGGATAGCTAAACTCCTTGCCCTAGGCAATACGAAAATCAATTTCGTAAATAAATCACCCCAGCATAGGAACAATGCCCACCGAGCAGGACCAGGGCTGTACCGGGCGAGATTGGCGTAGCTGGTGATAATATAAGTAGAAAACGCGATCTAGCAGGTCGCGGGTAGTGAGTACCGATTATGCGGCCGTCTCTCAAGGTACCCACTGTAGAGTATCATCGAAATTAAGTTTCGTATTGCTCGCCGTGGGGTCAGTCGCTAATACAGGGAGCGTGGCTTAATGCCAATGGCGCCCGGCGATCGGAGATCTCCCAGCGAACGACACGCTCGTGTCGGATGCTGGGCCACTCAACGTCGCGCCTGCGCGCGGGCCTTTGCGAAGGCATACGCAACTTGGAAAGGGTTATGCAAAATGGGCAAGTCGCCTGAAGTTGTGGTTGACCCTTCGCCGTTTCGCGACTTGCTTGGTATGCGGATCGGCAAGTTGCAGCCCGGCAGAGCGGAATTGGAACTCGATATATCGCCCACACTGATGAACTTCGTGGGGCGTTTGCACGGTGGCGTGGTGGCCACACTCATTGATATGGCTGGCACGCTGGCTGGGTATTGCCTGCCGGACAGCGACGAAACGCGCTCGTCCGTGACGCTTTCGCTCACGGTCGGTTTTACGGGGACCGCGACCTCGGGCAAAGTGCGTGCCGTCGGCCTCAAGCGGGGTGGCGGACGGAAGATATATAATTCAACCGTTGACGTGTTTGACGAAAATGACACCCTCATTGCGACGGGCCAGGGAACCTACCGATATACCTAACAGCGATCACGTCGGCGAATGATCAAATGTATATTTTGAACGTCATGGATTTCCCGGATTTTGCGGAAAAGCCGGATAACGATCGTGCTTGGGTGTCGCCACATTTGAGGAACCGGGAAGTGTTGGCTGGACCTCCCGCGGCAAAACCAAACTGGAAATTGACGTGAACGACCGTGATCTGCCCAAGCAGAGGGCGAAACCTAGGCAACTGTCCAAACCGCTCCACAGTGGTGAGAATGAGGAGGCCGACACACAAATCGTTCTCTCGCTTGCACGTGGGCTCGACATTCTTTCGGCTTTCAGACGGACAGACAATGCGCTCGGCAACGCGGAACTCGCCGAGCGAACCGGAATAACCAAACCGACGGTCTCCCGGTTGACGTATACGCTTGCCGCGCACGGGTTCCTCCAGTTCGATGCGCGCGCGCGTGTCTACAGCCTGGGTGTGAAGGCGATTGCCATGGGCGCGGTCGCGATGGCGACGACAAGCGTGCGCTCGCAAGCACTTCCCCTGATGCGGTCGCTCGCGCAAGGAAGTCAGTTCAATGTCGGCCTCGGGATGCGGGATGCGCATCAGATGGTCTATATCGAGGCTTGCGAAGGCGATGCGCTTATCGCCTTGAGGCTTTTTCCAGGTTCGCGTGTCCCGCTCGCGACCAGCGCAATGGGACGGGCCTATCTGGCCGCCCTCCCTGATCAGGAGCGGGAACTCCAGATGGCGGAGCTTCGGCCGCGCTACGACGACGACTGGCCGCGGATTGTCCGGGGGATCGAACAGGCATGTTCCGATCTGGCCACTCACGGATTCTGCACGAGCCTCGGGGATTGGCAGAAGGACATTCATGGTCTGGCGGTGCCGGTGCGGCCAATACCTGGGCAAGGAAGATTTGTCGTCAATCTTGGCGGCCCCGCTTATGCCCTTCGCGAAGCAGACATCAGGGACAAACTTGGCCCGCAACTGGTTGATCTGGTCCAAACCCTCGAGGTTTTGCTGGGCCTCAGGTAGTCCCAGTCGCGTTCAGTCGCCCCGCACATCCCAAGACGCGCCATACTCTTGCTCAGCCGAACGCTTGGACAAAGTGCGCAGGTCACGCGGCCGTCGAATGTGGGTTGCTCAAGCTTCGCGAAATCACTATCATTAATCGAAAATGAATTTCGAAAATTCGAAAGAGCGCGGCCGGGGACGCTAAGCGCGCCTGGTCCTCTCGCCTTGTTGAGGCTTGGGGAACAGGAGAGCAAGTAGTTCAAGGCCGGAATTGGCCTTGCGGATGCCGCTGCGATACCCGATGGCGATCAGCCAGAGCGGGCATCTTTATCCTGTGGAGTAAGACGCGTGACGGAGAACAGTATCTTCAATCTGACTGACAGAGTGATCCTGATAACCGGGGCGGGTGGCGGAATCGGCCGCGCGACTGCACTGGCGCTGGCCCGCCAGGGTGCGACCGCTGTTATCGGCGACATCGATATGAGCGCTGCCACCGAGACCGTCAGGCAGGTTGAATCTGCGAATGGAAAGGCGTACGCGCTGGACCTTGATGTGACCAGCGCCGATCATTGGGCCTCGGCGATCAAGCACGTGGCAACCCGTTGGGGACGCCTCGATGGTTTGGTCAACAATGCCGGTATCATGATTACCGCGCCGTTGAAGGACACAAGCCTCGCCCAGTTCGAAAAGACGATGGCGATTAACACGACGTCCATTTTTCTCGGCGTTCAGTCTGCCGTGCCGCTCATGGAGCAGACGCATAAGTCGTTCGGCATCAAGCCCGCGATCGTCAACCTGTCCTCGCTATACGGCAATCTCGCCGGACCGGCACATGTCGCCTATTGCGCCAGCAAAGGCGCCGTAAGGACCATGAGCAAAGC
This sequence comes from Rhodospirillaceae bacterium, assembly GCA_004297485.1. Lineage (GTDB taxonomy): Bacteria > Pseudomonadota > Alphaproteobacteria > Rhodospirillales > Rhodospirillaceae > SCTM01. The sequence goes on along the minus strand of SCTM01000094.1, from coordinate 38,779 downwards.
CATGGCGGTTGAACTGGCGCCTCATGCGATACGCGTGAATTCAGTACACCCCGGTCCCGTCGATACCAAGCTCCTGCACGGCGCTTTGGATAGCCTTGCCGAGCGGGGAAAAATGCCGGCCGGTGAAAAAGGCATGGCAGCCATGGCACGGGCTCATCCCATGGGGCGGACGGCGGTGCCCGATGATATTGCTGGCGTTATTGCCTTTCTGTGTTCGGATGCGGCCGCATTCATGACCGGCGCCGAACTGGTGGTGGACGGTGGATATGGTCTGCTCTGATAAGGAAAACTTCGCGGACTCTAATATCGTCCGCCGGTGACGTGGAGTACGTCCCCCGTAATATAGCTGGCGGGTTCCGAAGCGAGGAAGCCGACTGCCGCTGCGACATCCGCAACAGTTCCAAGGCGCGGCAGAGGCAAGGTCGCTTCCGCGGATTCCTTGACCTTTTCGAAGTGGCGCAGGGCGCGCACGGCGGCGGTATCAATGATGCCAGGCGCGACGGCATTCACTGTTACGCCATACCGGCCGTTCTCAAGCGACATCGCACGGGTGAAGCCGATTATTCCCGCTTTGGCGGCCGAATAATTGGCTTGGCCGGGGTTGCCGAGATGAGCGCGAGACGAAATGTTTATGATGCGCCCCCAGCCGCGTTCGATCATTCCGGGGAGGATGGCCTTGGTGCACAAGAACGCGCCCTTGAGCACGACGTCGACAACAGCATCCCAGTCGGCCAAGTCCATTCGGGTTATGCGGTTGTCACGCGTGAAGCCGGCGTTGTTCACCAGAATATCGATGGCGCCAAAATGGTCCTTGGCCTTTGCAACGGCCGCGGCGACCGAGTCTGGGCTGGTAACATCCAGGCCGACAGCCAAGGCTTTGGTACCGGCCGCACATAGGCGCTCGGCTTGGGCTTGGGCGGCATTGACCTCTATATCAGCGACAACGACGCTGACCCCCTCTGCGCCGAAACGCTCAGCAATTCCGGCGCCAATGCCGTTCGCAGCACCGGTGATCAGGGCTACCTTGCCCGCAATGCCCAGGTCCATATTGCGCAGCTCCAGAGTTAAGGCGTGTCGGTGGCCCCGGGAGGGCCACGTCATCGCTCTAATGCAATCTTCCCGACGCGTCAATCATTGCGAAATTCATTTTCGGATGTAAAATCCCCGCCATGAAGCCCCCTGCGCCCCATCCGGATCAGCCCGCCCTTCGCCCACGGCATGTCGTGCGCGCGGGCGCGGAAATTCTCGGGTTTGCTCGAAACTCCGCGCCATGACGGCCCTCGGGAGCAATACGTCCGCCGGCCTGATTGCCGAAGGTTGTGCTTTGACGTTGGACGCGTTGCAGGACCGCGCCCTCAGGGCCGCGGCCCTCTTTCAATCCCTTGGAGTCAACGAAGGCGATTGTGTCGCGCTTCTGCTCCGGAACAGGGCGCCTTTGATCGTGGCCACCTTGGGTGCCCAGCATCTCGGGGCCTATGCGGTTCCCATCAACTGGCACTTCGCACCGGCAGAGGTGGCTTATGTTGTGAAAGACTGTGGCGCGCGGGTGCTGCTTGTGGAGGCGGACTTGCGCCCGGCGCTTGCCGACGACGCCCTTGAAGGACTTGCTGTTCTGATTGCCGATGTCGCCGGCTGGGACGAGACGCTCGATCAGCGCATGCCGATCGCGACCGACAGCAAAACCGCCGTCCAGAGCATGATTTACACGTCGGGCACCACCGGCAGGCCGAAAGGAGTCCGGCGCGCTCCAGCTTCTCCCCAGCAGGCTGCCGCGGCGGACCGCGCGCGAAAGGAGATCTACGGCAGTGAGCCGGGCATGCGCCTGTTGATGTCGGCGCCGCTCTATCACTCGGCTCCTAATCGTTTTGCGCTGACGGCGCTACAGCAAATGGGTTTGCTGGTCCTTGAGCAGAAGTTCGATGCGCTCGCGACATTGCGCGCAATCGAGGCGCACGCGATCACGCATATGTTCATGGTCCCGACAATGTTTGTGCGCCTGCGGGCATTGCCCGAGGCCGATCGAAAGCGTCACGACCTGTCATCATTGCGCTGGATTATTCACGCCGGTGCGCCATGTCCGCCGGAGGTCAAGGCCGCAATGATTGACTGGTGGGGCCCAGTCATCAACGAATACTACGGATCGACGGAAACCGGGCCGATCACCTTCGTCAATTCGCGAGATGCGCTTCGGCACGGCGGAACTGTCGGACGTCCAGTGCAAGGTGTGGTTCTCTCCATCCGTGATGAAGTAGGGAATCCATGCCCGCCAAATCAGCCTGGGGAGATCGTTGTCGACCAGTCCAGCCAGGCGGATTTTACTTATCATGGTGTTGACGGGCATGACCACGGCACTGAAACCGGCGGCGGATGGGCGACCGGCGACATCGGCTATCTCGATGCTGATGGCTTCCTCTATATCTGTGACCGCCGGACCGACATGATCATCTCGGGCGGCGTCAATATCTACCCTGCGGAAATAGAGGCCGAGCTGATCCGCATCGCGGGTGTGCGCGATTGCGCCGTGATCGGCGTACCTGATGCTGAGTTTGGCGAAGCGGTCGTCGGCATCGTGGAAGTGGCGGCGGGCGTTACACCTCCCACAGACGATGCGATCAAGGCAATTCTGAAGGGGCGAATTGCCGGCTATAAGGTACCACGCCGGATAATCTTTGCGTCGGCGCTGCCGCGTGACGACAGCGGCAAGATCTATAAACGCAAGTTGCGGGATTCGCTGGCATGATCGGCGCTCATCCATCCTCGATTTCAGCGCCGTCAGCCGCAGCAAAGCCTGGACCTGTTGCGCGACCCGCGCCGGCACCGTGGTTGGGCATGACATCCAAAGCTCTGCCTCCTGCCGCGCATCGCGTCCTTCGCGGAGGCCGTTGATGGATCCGAATTATCTGCTCAAGTTGCCGCCCCGCATCATCCATCACGCATACGCCAGACGCGACACGATGCTCTATGCGCTCGGCGTGGGGGCCGGTCAGGAGAACCGCGATGACGAACTGCGCTTTGTCTATGAAGACGGCTTACAGGCGCTTCCGACAATGGCGGTCGTACTCGGCTATCCGGGCTATTGGCAGAAGGAGGCACACTACGCGATCGACTGGAGGCGGGTTCTGCATGTCGAGCAATCCGTCCGTTTCCATGAACTGTTGCCGGTGGAAGGCGCGGTCAGGGGCGAATTCACGATCGATCAGATCATCGACAAAGGCGCGGCTAAGGGGGCCATCCTGTACGCCAAGCGGCAAATTTATAATGCGGTCAGCAACAGCCTGCTTGCGACCGTGAGCCAGGTCTCATACTTGCGCGGCGATGGTGGAAGCGGAGGGTCAACAGACGCTAAAGCCTCCATACCACATCCAATCCCCGACCGACCGCCGGATGTGATCGAAACGTTCGTAACGCGACCTGAACAGGCGCTGCTATACCGCCTGTCGGGCGACTACAATCCCGTGCACGCCCATCCTCAGGTCGCTCGGGAAGCGCAATTGCCCCAGCCGATTCTGCATGGCCTCGCCACTTATGGCTTTGCCGGTCGCGCGGTCTTACGCGCGTTCTGTGCCAATGATCCCGCGCGACTGAAGCAACTCGACTGCCGCTTTACGGCCCCCGTCATTCCGGGGGATACGCTTGAAGCGCTCCTCTGGAACGAAGGGCAAGGACACGTCGCTTTTCAGATCCGTGTTCCGGATCGCGGCGTCCTCGCCATCAACAATGGCTTTGCGGAATTGGGCGTCTGAAACGACCTGCCCCCTCCATTTACCCCAACCGATTCTTAGAATAGTCCGCAAGGCGTATCGGTCCACCAACCTCGTAGTTGTGCGTCCAATCAAAACGCGAACCTCTCTATATAGTCTCGGAAGGCGAACCGAATATCCTCCGCCGAAAGGCCAAATTCCCGAAGCGGGTTCCTAATCAAATCATCATTGTCGTGGTCGTGGTCGTGGTCGTCGATGACAACAGGCGGCGCCGCCATGCACTTTTGCGGCTCTGGTGAGCGTGACGCACACCCAGGCTGTCGACTTAGCCGCGCAACGTCGCGTCGAGGAAAGCCGTCGCCTGAGCCCAGGAAAGCTTGGCCAGCAACGGATCGTAACGGAGCCCTGGAACGTTGGTCATCTGGTCGGCGGTGGGATCGGTGAAGGCATGCCAGCCCTCGCCGTAGAGGGTCATCTGCCAATTCGCGCCCGCGGCGGTCATCTCCGCCTCAATGGCCCGCACGTCCTCAATCGGCGCGAAAGGGTCGTGTGCGCCGGTCAGCACCAGCACTTTGGCTTTCACCTCGCCGACGCGCGCCGGTAGCCGGCTGGTCAGGAGGCCGTGAAAGCTCACGACCGCCTGTGCCTCGGCGCCGCTGCGCGCCAACTCCAGCACGCACTGGCCTCCGAAGCAGAAACCGATTGCCCCGATCCGGCCGGCGTCCACCTCGGGCAGCGCCCGAAGTGCCTCGAAGCCGGCGACCACGCGCGCCCGCAGCCGCTCCGGCTCATTCTGAAGGGCGCCAAACAATGGGCCGAATTCCTCTGGACCCGTTGAGCGACGTCCGAGGCCGTACATGTCAGTGACCAGCGCGACATAACCGGCCGCGGCCAAATCACGGGCACGCCGCTGAACAAGCTCACCCAGCCCGCGCGCATCATGCATCACCAGCACCCCGGGGTGCGGTCCGGTCCCTGCCGGCTTCGCCAATTGTCCTTTCAGCGCCACGCCGTCGTGGTCGTATTCGAAAGTGCGTAGATCGGTCATGTCGGAGAGCTTCCCTCGTTGGTTTACAATCTCGTGCGCGGGCCCGGAGCAAATCTTGGGACGATTACGCGTTCAATCCGCCATTCACGCTTATGATCTGCCCCGTAATCCGTTTTGCGCCTGGGCCGCAGAGAAACAAAACGAGTGGCGCGATATCGGCGGGTGTTGGCAGCCCCAACCCCGCACGCCGCCGCGCCTGTTCGATGCGGCTCATACCGCTTGCTTCCAGCCGTGTGATCGAAGCGGACCCGACGACAAAGCTCGGCGAAATGCAATGTACCCTTACGCGGTTTTCCGCAACTTCGACCGCGAGGTTCCGCACGAATCCCATGATCGCTGCGCGCGAGGCGCCGATCATCGTCTGGCGACGGGCCGCAAACCTGCCTGCATCTGACGCAAAACAAATCAACGCTCCCCCTTCGCGGCTGAGCCACGGAAGGGCTGCGCGGGCCAAACGCTGAAGGTGCACGATGGAGACCGCAGCAAGCTCGAGGTAAGCGTCCGGATCGGTTTCATCGAAGCGGCCGATTATACCTGAAGGCCCGGTCGACATGCATTCGACAACCGCGTCGATGCGGCCGAGCCGGCTGCCAACCTGTTCAACGAGCAATTCCACTGCGCCCGGCGTTCTGAGGTCTGCAGAAAAGCCCGTCGCCGAGGCCGCTGGCGCACGGGTGCGTAGCTTTTCGACTGCGGCTTCCACGCTGGATTCCGTCCGCCCGTGGATAGCAACCTCCCAACCGGCAACGGCGGCCTCGGCGGCAATTTCGCTGCCAATCGAGCCGCTGCCGCCGACAACAAGCATCACAGGTCCGGGATGAGAGCTCATCGCCGGATTTGTATGCCAGCTGATATTCCGCCGTCCACAGGCAGATTCACACCGGTGATATTCGATGCCAGATCGGATGCGAGGAACAACGCGGCATTGGCGCAGTCCATTGGATCGATAGCACGCCCAAGCGGATGCGCCTTACCCATGCCAATTTTGACGGCTTCAGCGTTCGGCCCCTCCGGATCGATGCCGACAAAGCGTGTCGGCATCCCCGCGGGACAGACCGAATTAATCCGGATGCCGGCGCCGGCCATCTCTATCGCCAGCGCACGCGTGAGGCTGGTGACCGCGCCCTTCGTTGATCCATAGACAGTGCCGCCATAGCCGATCAAACCTGCGACTGAGGCGGTATTCACGATCACACCACCATTCCCCTGCGCTTCGAATTGCCGAATCGCCGCCTTGCAACCGTTAATCACGCCCGTGATATTCACCGCCTGAAGATGCTTGATTTCGTCGAGTGTCGTATCGACAAACCGCCTTAAGCCCTCTCCCGGACGGACTTGAATGGTAATGCCGGCGTTGTTGTACATGATGTCCAAGCGGCCATAGGATTCGACCGCCGACTGGACCGCGCGCGAGACCGCACCTTCATCGGCGACATCACATTGGACTGCCCGTGCGTGACCGCTCTCCGCCACAATAGCGCTGACAGTCTGTTCGGCCCAGGCAAGGTCAAGGTCTGCGGCGATCACCTTGGCCCCATGCCGCGCGAACAACAGAGCGGCCGCGCGGCCGGACCCGGAGCCCGCGCCTGTAATAATTGCGACCTTTCCTTGGACAAGCCCATCCATACGTTTAGCCTCCCGCGTTTATGCAAGTCTTGGTGAGCGTTTCTGAATTCAGTCAGTTGACGCAGTAGATGCGTCGCGCACGGTCGTATATGATTTCGCGAATATCATTTTCCGGGACACCGTCGAAATCACGGGCGATGACTTCATGGGACCGAGGGAATGTCGTCTCGGAGTGCGGGTAGTCGGACGACCACATGATGTTGCGCCCGCCGGGGGCGTTGCGATTGAGGATACCAAGCCGATCGTTGATGAAGGAGCCGAAGACGTTGCGATCCATGTAGAAGCTGGGCTTCTCGGTCAGCTTGCTCTCGGTCCAGTAACGTTGCTTCTCCCAGGTTCGATCCATGTATTCGGCGGCGAACGCGAACCAGCCGACACCGCTTTCGACGCAGACAAAACGCAGCTTGGGGAAGCGCTGGAATATGCCGTTGAAGATGGCAATGGCGATAGGCTCGGCCATGGCGAACTTGCTCATCACCATGTCGGGCAGAATATGCTGCTTATCTCCGAACCGGGGAATACGCGCGCCGAGATGGATCGTGAGGGTAATATCGAGTTCACTGACCTCGGCCCATAGCCGGTCGAACGCAGGCTCGGCGTAGGATCGTCCGCCGCTGGGATCGCCGGTGAGAGCGGCCCCCTTGCCCACTTCGATCGCCTTGACCACGCTGGAGGTACTAAATCCGTCGGTGGCTTGTGGAAAGGCCGGGATGTTGGCGGTGCGGAAACCGAGTTTGGCAGCCTGGCGCAGCAGCCGGAGGGTTTCGTCGACATCGCGCATTGGTAGATAGGCTACCGGCACCAATCGGTGGCGGTCGACGCCACAGAAGTCCCAAACCCAGCGGTTATAGGTCTCGAAGCTGGCGATATAGAGTTCCGGGTTCGTGGTCCCAAGCGGACCGCCGCCGAACAGTACGGCGGCGGCGATCCCGTCCTGGTCCATATCGGCAAGGCGTTGACTGGGCAGCCAGGCGGCGCGCATGTCCGAGCGCTTGCCGACCATCTTGAAGTCCTTGCCGGCACGCCCAGCCTGGTTGCTGATCATCCGGAGCGGATTGCGGCGGCCTTCGAACACGACGAAGTCGCAATCTTCGCCTTCCTCGATGCGCGGCGCGAGTTCACGCAGATGGGCCGGAAGGTACTCTACCCACATCTCGTGAGGCGGATCGATATGAGTGTCGGCATCGACGACACGATACCGGGCAGCAGGATTTGTGATGTGGGCGGGTTCATTTAGGGTCATCTCACCTTCTCCTCTTCCAAGCCTGAGGCTGATGCTCGTCTTGAACGTTGCACGGCACCGTCAGCCGACCGGAATCCGATAGAGCTTCGCGGCGTTCGTGCTGAGAACCTTGACCTGTTCCTTTTTTGTCAGGCCGCTCAAGCGCTGCTCAAGGTTCTCGATCGGATAGAGCCCGGTGGGATGCGGGAAATCCGTCTCGAATAGAACATTGTCGATCCCGACCTGGCGGATGGTGGTCGAGATATCCTTCTTTTCGAACCAGAAGCATGCGTAGAAGTTCCGTCGGAAATACTCCGAAGGCTTCATATCGAACCGTGTGCCTTCGGCGATCTCCACCAGTTGGTAATCGAGCGCCTCAAGGATGAACGGAACCCAGCCGATTCCACTCTCGACCGAGACGAATTTCAGTTTTGGAAAACGGTCGAGCGCGCCACCAAAAATAATGTTGCCGAGAACACGGCCGTTGTTGAAAAACAACATGGCGCCGCCCAGCCCGGCCTTGAGGGCCGTCGACAGCGACGGCCAGCCTTGCTGACCAAGCCAGTCCATGGATTGCTCGCTGCCGCCGATGTGGAAGTTGATCGGCACGTCCATCGACTCACAGGCTTCCCACAACGGGTCCCAGTGAGGAGACGCGAGATCTGGGATATTGTGGCCGTCGTCGTCCTTGTGGGTGTGTGGATCGGAGTTGATATTGATCCCGCGCAATCCGAGCCCATGGCAACGCTCGGTCTCCTTCACTGCCTCTTTGACATTCCACCATGGCAAGAGCGCCATCGGAAACAGGCGTTGCCCCGACTCCTCCTGAAGCTCAGCCATCGCATCGTTATAAATCTGGACACAGCTCAACCGCAGGGCCGGGTCTACCTTGGCAGCGGCCTGACCGCCAAAGCCCAGGATATTCGGATAAACGATCTGGGCGTATATGCCGGTCTCGTCCATCACCGCCAGGCGCGCCTTCACCTGTGACGAACCGGCATGGACGTCCGCGAACTTCAGGCCCATGAATGCGTCGATCGAGCGGATCTTCGTGCCGTCCTTGAGGATCGCGCTGTTGGGATGCGCACCGGTTCCAATCGACTTATCGCCGTCGATGATCCAGGACATCTGTCCTTGATACATCTTCACCTGTGGCACGCGATCTTTCAGGGAGGCCGGTGCGCGCCTGGTCCAAAGATCATGCGGCTCGGTCAGGTGCGTATCGGCATCGATAATCTTCAGCGCTGTCTTGCTGTGCGCGGATTTCATGGTCGCAACGGTCATTTCAATCTCCCGGAATTGCCTGAAGCGCTCAAAAAGGCGGCTTTTACGAACATCTTTATCGCCAACGTCTCAGCATCAAGTTCGGCTTAGCTCCTCTTAAGAAGAAGCGCGCCATAGCCAAAGCCGCCATTGCTCACGGCACACACACGGGCGTCTCTGACCTGACGTTCGCCCGCGCGTCCCCATAACTGCAGACAAGCTTCATAAGTGTGACCGTAGCCGTGGAATCTGCCGGCGGAGAGCTGGCCACCGCTGGTGTTCAACGGCAGTTCGCCGTCAAGGCCGATCCGCGCTCCGCCTTCAACGAAGGCGGCGGCTTCGCCACGGCCGCAAAAGCCGAGGCTTTCCAGCCACAGCAAGGTCAGGATCGAGAACCCGTCGTAGATTTGTGCGACGTCCACGTCAGCCGGCTTCAGGTCCGTGCGCGACCACATCATGGCGCCGGCCCGGTCCGACGGCATGGAGGTGAAATCGCCGCCATGCCAACCGAACCCGAATGCCCCTATCGCCATGCCCATGGCCTCGATCTCGATCGGAGGACGCGCGAGATCGCGCGCGCAATCGCGATGTGAAAGGAGAATTGCCGTCGATCCGTCGATATGCGTGTCGCAATCATAGATGCGCAGAGGCGAGGAAATCATGCGGGACGAAAGATACTCTTCGATCGTGAGTGGGTTACGATAGATTGCATTCGGATTGAGCGCCGCCATGCGCCGGCTATTCACCGCGATGGCCCCGAGCTGCTCGGACGTCGCCCCATATTTCGCGAAATATGCCTGTGCATAGAGGGCATAGATGTTTGCCGGGGAGAAGGCGTTGAACGGAACCGTCCAGGCGTTGCCGCCGCGCGCCGGTGCGCCCTTCTCAGGCCCGCCCCCCAACACGGCGGCATGCCATGTCTTGGCACGCGCGCTTGCCTGCGCGACGGTGCGGAAGATAAGCACATGCCTGCAAAGTCCGGAGGCGATCGCCTGGATCGCACCGATGATCGCACCCATGTGCGCGTGCCCCTCGGTGGAGGCCCCGATCCATGTCGGTTGCAATCCCAGGGCCAGCATTGCCTCCGGTGCTCCGACCGGCGAGATTCCACCGCCGTCCGGCGAGTAGCCCAGGTAGGTGGTGAAACCGTCGATATCCGAGATGGAGAGGCCGGCGTCCGCGATGGCCGTGAGACAAGCGTCAACGGTCAGTCGAAGCGCACTCTGAGATGACGGGCGCCCTACCGCTGACTGACCGACGCCGGTTATGCAGACCTGCTTCTCGGGATACGCCTTAGCTGGCATCTGCCGCTCCGAGTGGCTGGAACATCGGCAGGAAAATATCGCCGTGCTGTTCGAACGCGACTTTGACGGCCATGCCGATCCGCACGTCATCGACGGGACATCCGATGATGTTCGTAAAGACGTATAGCTCGGGCTGTTCGACCAGTTCGACCGCCGCGAAAACGAATGGGACCGCCAAGCCCGGAACCCATGGCTGGTGGTTGACCGTGAATGTGGCCACGCGTGCGCGGCCCGAGACAGTCGATGGGCTCGTATCGCCGCCGCAATCAGGGCAGCGAGGCAAGGGCGGATGAAGGTAGCGCCCGCACCCCTCGCACCGGCAGATCTGCAAGCGGCCTTCGGCCCCCGCCGTCCAGAAGGATAAGGTCTCCTTTTCCACGGCGGGGAGCTGGCGGGAGGGTGCGTGGGATGTCTCGGTCAAGATATGACCCCCGCATCCTTCAGCTCGATAATGCGACCCCAGTCATAGCCGAGCTCCTGGAGGATGGCCTCGCTATCGGCGCCAAGTTCTGGCGCTGGCCGCGCGGGCAACGGCGCGCCGTCGAACTGCATGGGAATGCTCACCATCTCCATGATGCGCCCGTCGCCGTAGTCCACGGGCTGCATATAGCCGTTGGCCTTCACCTGCCGGTCATCCTTGAGTTCGCCGACATGTTGGACCACGTCCCATTGGCCCTCTTGCTTGGCGAGGATCTCGCGCCATTCCGCCAGCGGCCTGCTGAGAAACAACGCATCCAGTTCGGCGATGCAGGCGGCCGCGTTTTTCACGCGGGAGGCGTCGGTGTTGAAACGCGGGTCAGCCGCAAGGTCGGGGCGGCCTGCGGCCTCGCAGAATGCCGCCCAGTAGCGCTGAGCCTGCAGCATGCAAAGCGAGAGAAAGCGACCATCCTTGGTCTTGTATACATTCACCAGCACGTTCGGGATGGCGTTTCGTTCGGGCCTCGGAAAACGCTCCACACCGTCGAGCGCCGCCTGCGTGATGCCGCGCTGCATCGACCACATGCCGGCCGCCAGCAGTGAGACGTCGACCACCGAGCTATGCCCGGTCAATGCCCTCTGCGCGATCGCGGCCGCAACGCCACCGGCAAGCATCGCCGCGCTGGCACAGTCGCCGAACGCGGCACCGGGCAGTCCGACGGGAAAGTCGGCGTCTTCAGGGGTCGTGGACGAAGAAATTCCACTGCGCGCCCAATAGGTGATCGAGTCAAATCCGCCCTTCTCACCCTCGGGGCCGCGGCGGCCGCTGCCGCTGCCGACAGCATAGATGATCTTGGGAAACCGGGCGCGAATATCATCGATGTCAATCTTCATCTTGCGCCGGGCACGCGGGAGCAGGTTCGTCAGGAAGACGTCCGCATCCTCAAGGAGCTTGTAGAGAACCTCGCGCCCCTCCTCGCGGCGCAGATCAAGCGTGATGCTGCGCTTGCCGCGATTGTAGTTCTCCCAAGACACAACAAAGCCATGCTTGTCAGAACCCAACGCGGCGATCTTTAACCCGCGCAATGGATCGCCCGTCGGCGGCTCGATCTTGATCACATTCGCGCCCATGTCCGACAGCATACCGCCGGCGGCCGGAACGAAAGCCCACATGGCGACTTCAACGACCTTGATGCCCTCGAGCGGTCTGGTCATGGCCGCACCCGTTCCAGCACGACGACAGGAATCTTACGCGACGTGCGAGACTGATACAGATCGTATTTCGGCCAGTACTTGCAGGCCTCGGCCCACAGCCGCTCCCGCTCGGGTGACTCGGCCGTGCGCGCGATGGCCTCGAACTTCTCGGCCCTCACCTGCACCTGGACACGGGGCTCCTCAAGGATATTCAGATACCATTTGGGATGTTCCGGCGCGCCGCCTTTGGAGGCGATGATGAAATAACCGTTGCCATCTGCGGTGCAGATGATGGCGATGGTCCGCGGCTCTCCCGATCGCCGTCCCTTGGTGGTCAGGAGGAGAGTCGGCACGCCGTTCCAGAGATACCCTGTCGCACCGTCGGTCTCGCGATAGGCGCGGACATGGTCCTCGTTCAGAAGGCTCAGATCCGACGGCGGAAAGTCCGACTCTTTTATCGTCTTGCTCATATCGATTGCTCCCCTTTGCACGGGTCCATCAGCGAAGAAGGACCGGAACTGCCGACATCCCGCGTTGCTCGAGGCCGCCGGTCAGATAAGGCACCGGTGCGTTCGGATCGAGCCGTAGATTTGGAAAGGCGTCCAAAAGCGCATTGAGCCCGACGTTGATTTCGCTGCGGGCCACATCCAGGCCCAGGCACCGGTGCGGGCCGACGCCGAAGCCCAGCTGAGTCAGCATTGGTCGGTGCAGGTCGTAGGCATCCGGATTGTCCCAACGCTCAGGATCGCGGTTGGCCGCGCCGAGACAAATATCCAGGACGGCCCCGGCAGGCATGAGCACGCCTTCCAACTCGGCGTCTTGCGTGACAAGCCGGCTGAAGACCGGGGCTGTCGGAATCCAGCGCAAGGATTCCTCAATGGCCTTGTCCACCAGGCTCCGATCCGCCCTCACCGCTTCCAACTGATCACGGTGCGTGAGCAGCGCCCACAGGGCGATGCCGAATTGCCGCCACGAAGTGCCGCCGCCCGCGAGCATCACCAATCGGGCATTGATCATGATCTCCTGGTCCGTGAGCGGACGCACGGATCCATCGGGACTCTTGAGCTCGGCCTTGAGCATGCCGGAGACGACGTCATCGCCCGGCGCCGCCCGGCGTTTGGCGATCAGCTCGTACAACATGCGCTCGACCGTCTGCGCGGCGGCGCGCCGTTCGTCGGGTGAAACGCCACCTACACCACTTTTTACGAGCGCATTGCGGAATATGAGAGAATCATCGCCGTCCATGCCGATGGCGCGTGTGACGGTATGCACGGGAACGCGGGCGCAAAGCTGCTGGTTCAAGTCCACCCGGTCGCGGTGTTTGAGCTGGTCCACCAGGGTGGTGACGATTTCGTTGATCCAGCGCTGCCGCCACCAGACCATCCGCGGCTTCAAGAACATCGCCTGCATGGTCGCGCGAACGGCGCGGTGCTGCGGCTCGTCCATTTCCAATATGCCCATGGCCTGTACATTGCCATCGTTGGGATGGTGGACGATGGAAGAAGAGAGCCGCTCGTGATCGTGGAAAGCCGCTTCGCAGGCTCGGAAAGTGAAACAGGTGTAGCCCGCGCGACCGGCCGCGGCGGCATGCCGATGCTGCGCCGGCAGGCCCAACAACGCGCGCAGAAATCCCTTCTGCACAGGCGCGCGGTCACGCAACGCGGACATGGCCGAGGTCATATCCTGTTCGACGAGGTTGCCCATATCCACGGCCTCGCGGCGAACGTCGTAGAGCTCTTCATAAAGTGGATCGTCGGCGGTCAGGACGTCGGTCATTGTGTTTCTCCCGTAAAGATCACGGCATGTGTGCTCAGGCCGGGGTATATGCGGCTATCACACCTTGGCCTTCACCGGCGGCCTCGGCGCGCGCGCGGCGTCCGACCAGAGTCTCGCGCGGCAAACGGCGGGCGGTGAACAGCAATACGATTACGGCGATAGGTGTGAGAGCCTGGATGCTGAGAAGGCCCGTGGCCAGGGAGCCGGTGAGCGCGCTCACCTTGCCCGCCCAATAGGGACCAGCGCCTGCGGACACCACCACGCTGAACAGCGAAAAGGCCGCCGCCGCCGCGCCTCGCATCCGCGGCAGTACCAAATCCTGCACCAGGGCCGCATAGGCGCCCGCCCAGGCGGAGGCGAATAGGCTGAAGGCAAAATAACCGGCAACGTAGAAGAACGGCTGCGTGGCCGTCAGCATCATCGCAAAGCCGGGGAGCGCTGCGAGCAGCCCAATCAACGCCATCCAAATCGGCGCCCGCACGTCGCGTTTTTTCCACAAATCTGTCAACCACCCGCCCACGATAAGGCCTGTGCCACCGGCCAGCACGAACGTCAGACTGAGCGCAACGCCGGTAGCTCCGGGCGACATAGCGAACGAGCGCATGGCGTAGGGTGCCGCCCAGGCTTGGACGGCCGCGTTTATGCATGCGATCAGGGCGGCACTTAGCATGGCGAGTTTGAAAGTCGGACAGCCGAACGTGAGTTGGAACAACGGTCGGTCGCGAAAGTGCAGCACCTGTCCCCAGGAGATGATCGAGTAAACGCCAAGTGCGATAGAGGCCCACTGGATGAGATCGCCGGTGAGGTACGTTAGCGTCGCCGCGACCGCAACCACCGCCGCGATCAGCGCCAGGTTTCCGGCGAGCGCGCGCGTGCTTCCGACTTTATAAAGGCTGATGAGGGTAAACGGCGGGACGGCAGCCCCTAACTCGGTCGCGATCAGCCGACCGAGCGGCGTCGGCGCTCTCGGCGGCCGGGCCGGCTCGCGTAGGCTTGCGACGAGCAGGGCGAGCGGCAACCCGGGCGTACCGACAATGACGAAAGCCGCCTTCCAGCTTGGGAATGCACAGGCATCGCCCGCGGGAACGAGGCGGCATAGCTCACGCCAGTGCTGCAGGATCAGTCCACCGAAGAGTAGCGCACCTGCGCCGCCCAGCGAGGCCCCGGCGATATAGGTTCCGATAGCGAAGGCCCGCCGCCGGGCCGGGAAGTACTGCGAAAGGAGCGAGTGAGAACATGGATTGGCGCTCGCCTCTCCGACACCGACCCCCATGCGAACGGCCCCCAGCGTCGTGAAGCCCGTCGCCACGCCGCCGAGCGCTGTCATCGCTGACCACAGCGCCAGTCCCACAGCCATCAGCCGTGTGCGATCCATTGCATCGGCGATACGTCCCATGGCGATACCGACGACGGCGTAGAAAACGGCGAAGGCCGTTCCAAGCAGGAATCCGAGCTGAGCGTCGGTGAGATCAAGGTCGGTCTTTATATTCTGCGCCAGGATCGAGACAATCTGGCGGTCGGCAAAGTTCAGGAAGCTGGTCGCGGTCAGAACGGCGAGGGCAAAGTAGGCGTAGGGCTGGACGGGATCGGTTTCCTCCACGGCATTTACTCCCCACTCTTGCGATTCAGCGTCGAGCCGGTCTTTACCGACGTCCGTGCTCCGGCTTGGTCAGCGTGACGCGGGCGCAACGCCCCGGCTTAGTCGACGGCGTAGACGCGCCTTGCGCGTTCGCAAATGATCTCGCGGATGTCTTCCTCGGGCACACCCTCGAAGTCGCGAGCGATGACCTCATGGGACCGTGGGAAGGTTGTCTCCGAGTGCGGGTAATCGGACGACCACATGATGTTGCCACCCCCGGGCGCGTTACGATTGAGGATGCCCGTGCGATCGGTGATGAAGGAGCCATAGACATTGCGGTCCATGTAGAAGCTGGGCTTCTCCGCAAGCTTGTTATCAACCAGGTGGCGCTGCCGTTCCCACGTCCGGTCCATGTGCTCCGCCACCCAGGCGAACCAGCCGACGGCGCTTTCCACGGTCACGAAACGCAGTTTGGGAAAGCGCTCGAAGATACCGCTGAAGATGGCGATGGCGATGGGTTCGGCCATGGCGAGCTTGCTCATCACCATGTCAGGCAAAAAATGTTGCTTCTCCCCAAACCGGGGGATACGCGCGCCAAGATGAATCGTAACGGTCATGTCGAACTCGGAAAATGCCGCCCACAGCCGATCAAAGTCGGGATGGCTGTATTGCAGTTCGCCGCTCGGATTACCGGCGAGCGCCGCCCCTTGACCGGTCTGGATGGCCGCCACCCTAGCTGAAGTGGTGATACCGTCCTCGGCCTGAGGGAAGGCCGGGATGTTGACGCTGCGGAAACCAAGCTTAGCCGCGTCATTCAGAAGCCGGAGCGTCTCGTCGATATTGCGCATCGGCAGATAGGCCACGGGCACGAGCCGGCGACGATCGGCGGCGCAGAAATCCCAGACCCAACGGTTATAGGTCTCGAAACTCGCAATATAGAGTTCGCTATTGGCAGTGCCGAGCGGGCCACCGCCAAACAACACAGCAGCGTCGAGCCCATCCTGGTCCATGTCGGCGAGGCGTTGGTTGGGCAGCCAGGCGGCACGCATGTCCGAGAGCTTGCCGAACATCTTGTAGTCTTTGCTGGCGCGGCCGGCCTGGTTCCTATTCATCACGATTGGACGGCGGCGGCCTTCGAAGACCACGAAGTCGCAATCGTCACCCTCTTCGATGCGGGGCGCGAGTTCACGGAGATGGGCCGGAAGATACTCGGCCCACATCTCGTAAGGAGGGTCGAGATGGGAGTCCGCATCGACAACCCGGCGGCGTCCGCCGCTTGCGACGAGTGCAGACGGACGCTTGGAAGATATCGTTCCAATGGCTTCATCCAAGGCCATGTCCTCCTCCTTATAGCACCAGCACACTATAATTGCGAAACTTAATTCGGTATTACGAACTATTAAGCATCAGGTCAAGGAGGTTTGTTTTCCTGAATTACAAAACCGAATTATTATTCACTATTAAGAAAAGTGTTGCCGGTACCGGTAGGCGCGGCTATGCCTCTCAAGCGGGCTGATAACCGTCGGACGATCGAACAGGCGAAGGGAGGCTTAATGTCCAATCACGCACAGGTTCTCGGGAGCGCTGAGACAAAAATCCCGACCCATCTGTTCATCGGCGGCAAGGCAGTGGCGGGAGAGGGCGCGCGTTTCAACGTCATCAATCCCGGTACGGAAGAACCCGTGGCCGAAATTGCGGGCGCGTCTGGAGCACAAGTCGAAGCGGCGATATCAGCAGCACGCCGAGCATACGATACCGGCGTTTGGAGCAGCCTGCCCGCCGCCGAGCGCGCCGAGGTGTTGCGCAAACTGCTGACCTATCTGGAGGGCCGGCGCGATTGGCTGACCAACCTGGTTTTACGCGAGGGCGGATGCCCGATCAGTTCCGGCACCATGTTCGCCCAGGTGCGGGGGCCGCTGCAGCAAGGTCGGGATCTGATCGACCTTTTTTTGAAACTGCCGGAGTTTGAGGAAAACCCGCTGCCGCTGGCCGAGCGGATCACCTTCCGCGGCGGAGCCATCCAAAGCGTGCGGCGCTATGTGCCGCTCGGTGTGGTGGCCGCGATCTCTGCATATAACGCACCCTTTTACATCAACCTCTGGAAAGTGTTGCCGGCGCTCATCGCGGGCAATTGCATGATCCTGAGACCAAGTCCATTCACCCCGCTTAGCGCGTTGATCTTCGGCGAAGCTGCTGAAGCAGCCGGGATTCCACCCGGCGTTCTCAACATCATCGCCGAGGCGGGCGCCGAGGGCGGCGTGACCATGTCGACTCATCCGGATGTCGACATGGTGGCCTTTACGGGATCTTCCGCCATCGGCAGGCAGCTGATGGCGCAGGCATCGGGCACGATGAAGCGCCTGCAGTTGGAGTTGGGCGGAAAGTCCGCGCAAATCTACCTGCCTGACAGCCTGCCCGAAGCGCGCGCGGCGGCAGCCCAGGTGTGCCTCGCCCATGCCGGCCAGGGCTGCGTGCTCGGAACCCGCATCTTCGTGCCTGAAGCCGAGAAGTCCCGCGTGTTGGAGGCCATGGCGGCAACCTTGTCCAACGTCGTGATCGGCGATCCTGCCGATCCCAAGACGACATTGGGTCCGGTTATCAGCGCCGCTCAAAGAGACCGCTGCCAGCGCTTTGTCGATTTGGCCGTGAAGGCGGGCGCCAAAGTGATCTGTGGCGGCAAGCGGCCGTCCGTGCCCGCCAAAGGATTCTTTTTCGAGCCCAC
This sequence comes from Rhodospirillaceae bacterium, assembly GCA_004297485.1. Classification (GTDB taxonomy): domain Bacteria; phylum Pseudomonadota; class Alphaproteobacteria; order Rhodospirillales; family Rhodospirillaceae; genus SCTM01. The sequence continues at coordinate 20,927 of SCTM01000094.1, read as the reverse complement.
CATCCTCGACGTGCCCGACAACCGGAACCCGGCGGCTCAAGAGGAAATATTTGGTCCGGTGGTCTGCGTCATCGGCTACCGCGACCTCGACCACGCCGTAGAGATGGCCAATGACAGCGCCTACGGGCTTTCCGGCCACGTCTATGGCCGCGACCTCAAACAGGCCGTTGCCGTCGCTGCGCGCCTGCGCACCGGCACCGTGAACATCAACGGCAGTATATTCAGCGCTTATACGTCCGCAGGCGGATGGCGCTTGAGCGGACTCGGCCGCGAAAGGGGCGTCGAAGGCCTGCGCATTTACCAGCATATCCAATGTATGAACATTCAGGGCATTTGATCAGCGAGAAAGCGGATTTCATGGCCGAACATGTGATTCCTCGTACGCTGGCGGAAGCACTCGATCCGGCTTGGCTTAGCGCGGCGCTCGCCGCTTTGACCGGTGGGGCGCCCGTAACCGCCGTGGAAACCGTCGAGGTGATTCGCACGGTCGCCACCAAGGTCCGCTTCACCGCCGCATTCGAGGGTGCAAAGGCGGGAAAAGAAGCGTTCTGCCTCAAGGGTTTTCTGGACATCGACGACAGTATGACGCGGGGCGGTTTTGTAGAGACGGATTTCTACGCAAAGCTTGCGTCGCAGCTTCCGGTTCGGCTTCCCGCATGCGTGGCAACGGTTATGAATCGTGAGACGCAGCAGGGCATCTTCATCATGCGCGATTTGATCGACCAGGGCGCGCGCTTCTGCACGGCGCTCGAGCCCTTCAGCGCGAACCATGCCGCCCAGAGCCTCGAACAGTTAGCCCGCCTGCATGCGAGCCGTTCTCTTCTGGACGGGCACCCCTGGGTGCGTCGGCGGATCGCCGAACTCGCGCACATGGCGTATGTGACGCCATCGATGTTGCAGGAGATGCTCGATGGTCCCCGAGGCGAGGGACTCTCTTCCCAAACCCGGAACGCGGCCCTGCTTTTGCAAGGCGTGAGGGCGCTTGCCGCGCGCGACGAGGCCAATCAGCCCGTCCTCGTTCACGGCGACTGCCATGCCGGCAACATTTTCTGGACGGCGGATGGACCAGGCCTCATCGACTGGCAGGTGCTACAGCAGGGCGGCTGGGCGTTGGATGTCGCCTATCACATCGCCGCCGTGCTTCCGATAGAGGTCGCCGAGACGGATGAGCGGGCGTTACTCGACCATTACATCGACGCCGTGCGCGGCTTTGGCGGCGAGGCGCTTGACCGGGAGAATGCCTGGACACAGTATCGGATGTCGGCAGTCTACGGCTATTACCTTTGGGCGATTACCCGGCGCGTGGAGCCCTCGATAATCAAGACTTTCGTCGGTCGACTGGGTGCCTCTGTGGCGCGTCACGGCAGCTTTCAACTGCTGGGCCTGTAGTTCTGGACACGAGGTACAGATGGCGCTTCAACGCACCGCACTTTCGCCGCCGGTCACGGGATATGGGATGCCATCGGCGAACGGTCGGCGCCGGAGACTGTGCATCCACCGCGCGATCGCAATTCTCTGCCGGCGGCTCCTGCGATGACGACAACAATGGATCTCGTTTCCAACACTTCCAGGTCCTCCAAAACACTGCCGTCCAATGCAGTCAGTTGACGAACGATAGAAGTTCATACACTTTGCGCTAGTTCGAAATAGCGAAAGACAATATGGCCCGCTCATCACCCGGCGTCCGGCGCGTAGCTGCCGTTCTAAACTTCATCGGTGATCATCCTGGGCAGAGCTTCACCCTCACTGATCTGGTGCGGGCCCTGAAGCTGAGCCGCGCGACTTGCCATGCGCTGCTGACCGGGCTCGTGGAAGTCGGATATCTCTATCGCGGGAATGACAAGAATTATGTGCTGGGGCCGGCGCTTGTCGCAATCGGACGGGCCGCTATCCAGCATGCCACGCCGCTTCAAATCATCCAACCCGAGTTGCGAGCCTTGGCCGATGAGTTCGACGCCATCTGCGCGGCTTATTCGCGGGATCGCGACCACGTGGTGTTACGCGAGCGGGCCACCTGTGGCTCGCACATCGGATGGTCGCCGCCGCCGGGCGCGCGCCTGAAGATACAGGCTCCGTTCGCCGCCATTCACTTCGCCTGGTCTCCACAGGCCGAGATTGATGCCTGGCTTGAGGCCTCCACCCCACCACTCACGCCCGAGCAGAAATCAGACATCTTTAAAGGCATGGCGTTCGCCCGAAACCGCGGCTTCATGGCCTACATAAGGCCGACCTACCTCACCTCCCCCGAACGGAGCGCTGAGCAGCTTTATAGTGGTATGCAAACCGATCTCCCGGATTTCATCGTTGCTGAACTCAATCTCGATCAGAACTATGTGCTCGCTTCCATCGTGGCGCCGGTCTTTGACGCGAGAGGTGAGATCGCCTTTGTGCTGAGCCTGACAGGTTTCAACCGGTCCGCGTCCGGGGCGGAGATCGAGCACATCGGCCACCGTTTGCTGGAAGCCTGCGGACGGATCATGACCTTCCTCGGCGGACGACAGCCGCCACTTAGTCCCTGACATTTTAATGTAGGGGCTGCCGCTGCTTTCGACGGCATCGCTGAGGCTCCCGAACTGGGACGAATTCACTACCGTCGGCCGCTTGAGTTTCCGTGCGTATTCTATACTCTATAATTCGAATTGTTATTCGTAATATAGAATAATTACATATCTTCGCGGCCGTGCGCATGCGATGGGGGGCATATGGAGAAGGTGATTGTCGCGCCCGAGGTCCGGGATCTTCCAACTTTGGCAGCTCAGCTTTCCGCTTGGCTCAGCACCAAGTTACCGGACGCTCAACACATCCAGGTCGAAAACCTGGCCTACCCATCAGGCGCAGGACAATCACATGAGACCATATTGTTCGACGCAACGTGGTCGGTTCACGGCCGGCGCCATGCGCAGGGATACGTCGTACGCATCAAGCCATCGCGCCATACCATGTTTCCAGACAACCTGTTCGACGAGCAGTACCGGCTGATGCAGGTGCTGCATGACATCGGACAGGTGCGCATAGCCCGGCCGATGTGGTTCGAGACGAACGCATCCATTCTCGGCGCCCCGTTTTTCGTCATGGAAAAAGTTCATGGCCGCGTGCCCGTCAGCGTACCACCCTACGCCCAAGTGGGTTGGGTCGCCGAAGCCACGCCGGCGCAGCGCGCGAAGCTTTGGGAGAACGGCGTGCGGCAGTTGGCCGCGATCCAGAGCGTGCCCCTGTCTTCGGTTGATTTCTTGCGCGGCGCGAACGGCGCTAGCGAGGGGCTGGCGCAGGAATGGGACAAGTATGTCCGTTTTGTCGCCTGGATCTGGGGGGACCGGCCTTCGCCCGTGGTCGCGGCGGCGCTCCGCAGGTTGCGCGACCGCTGGCCCGCCAACCAGCCGCCTGGCGTCGTCTGGGGTGATGCGCGCCTCGGCAACATGATGTTCGACGACAATTTCGAAGTCGTGGCTGTGATGGACTGGGAGCAACCGTCCCTAGGCGGTGCGCTTCATGATCTCGCCTGGTGGCTCTTCTTATCGGACATCATGCACTCCACCCGTTCAGGCCGCCCGCATCTGGAGGGCATGGGCACACGCGAAGAGACGATCGCTCTGTGGAATGAGCTGACCGGAATCTCGGTTGCTGACATCGAATGGTACGAAGACTTCACGGCGCTCAAAATCGCCTGCCTAGGCACGCGGATGGCTACGCTGAGAGGCACGCCCGTGCCAAGCGAAGCTGAACTCGCGAAGCGCCTGCCGTTCGCGAATTGACACGCCGGCCCGGAAGACTATCTCCCACTCCGCAACGGAACCTGTGGATCAATACTGGCCTTCTTCGACCGTGTTGAACTGGGGATGAACTTTCTGCCATCTGTACATCCAGTCCATTCCCTCCTTGGCACGGATGAGGTCGTCCTCACGCGGCGCAAGCGCCTTGGACGCCGCCTGCTCAACCTCCGGCAGGATAGAGCTGTCCCAGCCTTGCTCCTCGACCTCAACTGCCAGCGCGTGAGCTCCGGCGCGACGGAGCATGGTGGGAAGACGATCGCGCAGCGCGGCAATCACCCACGGGATCATCGGTCCGTTGGTGTCCGGATCGTAGCCCCACAGGATGTTATGATTCACGTCGTTGAGGATGTAGTGGTAGTGCAGCACCTTTCCAAAAACGTCGAAGCGGATGTACTCCTCGTTCCGCTCGGCGTTGAACACGTGAATGCTGGGGCCGCGTGCCATCCGCTCCGGACTGTCGCCAAGCGCGCGCGCCTCCACGGCGATGCTGATCAGTCCACCGTCGAACCAACGCGAGTGTTGCTCGATCAGCGGAATGAGCATGAATTTGTGATACTGGCCCCGGATGGTATCAACTTGCCGGTTACTCAGCGGCGCCGTTGCCGGCGGCGGATTCTCCATCGTGGCGACCATGATGCCCTCCTATTTCGAATCTTCCTTAGCGTGAACGAACACTATTGCGAGGCCTCTCTTAATTCCATTGCGGGACGAAACGAGACATCAAAGCGTACTCAAAATTATGCTGGGATATCGGCCGCCACATGGGAGAGCGACGAGGGTGTGTATGTACGCTCTCAGCTGTTGGCGGAGGTCGAACCGTCCACGCCCCAGTGAGCGTGGACGGCAATAACGTGAACATAGCTAAGGCCGCATCACCGCAGCCAGAATGCAACGACTCATTGGAAATGCACACGTACCCGAGCACCGAACATGCGAGGTTCGCCGAGCGTGCGGTCCACTTGGCCTGTGGTCTTAAATTGGTCGGCACCATAGGTCACATAGAATTTGTTGGTGACGTTGGTCATGAACAACTCGATATCAAAGGGTTTGCCAGTAACGCTTTCCCAGCTGAGGTTCATATTGAGCAAGGTGTAACCTGGGATGTACGGGACGGCCCCGCCTGCCTGCGAGAGTTCCCGGTCGTTATAGACAAGGGTACCGCTCGCCGTGATCGGTCCGAGAGACTCATCAAGCGGCAGATGATAGCTCAGCGTGGTAGAAATCTTGTGCTTCGGCGTGAAGGACAGCGGCGTACCCACCAGCGCCAATGGTACGGCCGAAATGTAGAGATCGTTGGGAGCCAATACGATAGGCGTCAGCTGCAACACTTTGGTGTTCAGATACGTATAAGCCACATTCAGCGTCACATCCTTCACCGGCTTGACCGTCGATTCGACTTCAAAGCCCCAGATGCGGGACTTGCCGATGTTGGAGATGCCTCCGTTCTGGCTGATGCCGCTACCGGGCCTTGCCTGATAGTTGACCTGAACCTGTTGGTTGGTGAGATCATTATAGAATCCCGCCACATTGAGGGTTCCGGAAACTGCGCCTTGGAAACTGGTCTTGGCGCCGACTTCGTAGGAATCCACATGCTCCGGCTGGAAGGTCGCGTGACTGGCAGGGCCACCTTGATTGATGCTGCCCTGACGGTAGCCGCGCGCGTACTTGGCGTAGAGAAGAACGTTTTGATTCGGCGTGTAGTCGAGATCGATCAGCCAAGTCGGCGCGTGGGATGACACGCGATTTTGCTGAAAGCAGGCGCTCCCAACCGTCCCGGGGTAGCATTGGGGGGTCGGCGTGTTCGGCGCGGGGAAGAAATAGAGAATTCGATTTCCGCTTCCTTTCACCAAGTCATCGGTATAGCGGAGGCCCTCCGTCACCTTGAACGCGTCCGAGAGCTTGTACGTCGCTTGTTCGTAAACGCCATAGTTATGGAAGCTGACCCCAAAGTTCTGAGTCGTCAGGGTGCCGGCGACAGCAGGACCAATAAAGAGTGAAAGGACGTTTGAGCACTTGAAGTTGGCCATGTCCGAGCAATTGAGAAAGGTATTATTGAACGAGCCGGAAAGCCCGATCGTATCGCTTCCTTCCATATAGCCGCCCGCCTGCCACGTGAGCCGGTTATCAAACGACCGGCCCTGAAATTGCAGTTCTTCGCTATAGGTTTCCTGATTGGCTTCATCGCCCCCAGGCGGATGTTTCAGAAAAATGAACGGAATAGCGGTGCCGGCCAAGGGCCCGGTCGGTATGTTGAATACACCCGCCGGCGTCGGAATGGAGATGACGGCTGGAAGTAGCCAATTGTCGCCGAAGAGTGTGGTGCGAACGTCGTTCTTGAGCTGAGCATAGTTGGCGATATTTTTGATCGTGAGGTTGTCCGTAGCCTGCCAGGTTGTGGTGTTGATCACCTGCCATTGACGAAGATAGGATATCGGGTCGGGCAAATCATTTTCCACGACATACCGGCCATGGCCCTGCTCCCGCGCGATCTGCGCGCAGTTCAGCGCCCCGAAGATGGGGGCGGCCGGATTGCAGGTTTGGACCTGCTCGATGGCGCCGTTGTCCTTCGAACGATTGAAGGTCAGGACGGTATAGTTTTCCAGATTGGGCGTGACATCAACGACAAGGCTTGCACGCGCGGCCACGTAACCGACGTCCCCGAATGCGCTGGGGCCGATGCCCGAGATATTATTCTCGAAGCCGTCGCGTTTCTCTTGGTTGACGCCGGCCCGGAAGCGGACCTTATCGCTCAGGGGCACGTTCACCACGGCCTGAACGTTTTCCATGTTGTAATTGCCGTAAGCCGCCTCGACATAGCTTTCAAACTTGCCGGTCGGTTTTTGCGGCACCAGCAGCACCGCGCCGCCGGTCGTGTTCCGGCCGAAGAGTGTTCCTTGCGGGCCCTTCAGAACCTGTACGTTCTGCAAGTCGAAGAAGCTGCCCGGCGCGACACCGTCGCCGGTCTGCACGGTGGCGCCGCCGCGCGGCGCGACCGCATCGGCAAAATACACCGCCACCGTCGGCGCCGTTTGCAGATCTTGCAAGAAGCCGCGCAAAGAAAACTGGACGTCAGTACTTCCGAGCAACGAGCTGATCTGCAAGGACGGCGTATAGACAGACAGATCGCGCCCGTTGGTGATGCCGCGGTCGGACAGTTGCTTTTGGTCGAACACGCTGATCGAGATCGGCACGTCCTGCAACCGCTCCTCGACGCGGCGGGCCGTAACGATGATTTGTTCTGACGATTCGACGTCGGCCGCCCGCGCCGTACCTGGAACTGGCAGACCAAGGCCGAACGCGCCGAGACTTAACACCGTGGCGCCTTGCAGTAGCGACTTCAGATTGACTTTTGACATATTCCCTCCCCGTTTGACTAATTGCAGCTACCTCGCTCGACTCATCATTCGCGGCATTTCCGCGTTTTGCTTCGACAGTTTGCTGATCAGATCCGCCCCAAGAGTGATGGCCGCCATTGCGATGAATGGTGATGCCAGCGTTACGCTATGCAACGACAGCCGATTCTCGAGCTCCTCCAATATTGAGAGAGGCAATACCAGCACCTCAATTTGGTTGGCTGCCGTTGGAAAATCCTGCGCCACTTGACTGACTGGGCGGGCACACGCGCGTGGAGCATCCCATCATCGAAGACCTCTCCCGATTCGCCGACCAATCACCGTTTGAAAACTTCGATCGGGATATCGCAATGCCCGATACCGTTTTGCGCATACAGTCGACGATCATTAAAGCGTGGACCATTGGCCAGGTCCAGACGACCAAGTCGCCGGAAGAACTCGGGCAGGTAGAACGGGGTCCAACGGTCAGCACCTCGGGAAAACACCCTCGTCAGCGGTCGGCGGGTATGTCTGATAAAATATTCACAATAGAGAATTATAATTCGTATATTTCATAAGCATGTCACGGTCAATGGCTTTATGGACAACCTTTTCATTATTGCGGCGTAACGCGCAGTCACTGCGGCACACGTTGCTGTTACTTCAGCGGCCGTGGTGCGCCCGTGCCCATATATATCGCTAGATTGCGGTGAAGATTGGCGACGCTGCGCTCCGCATATGGATTGGGTTGAGTACCGCGGAAGCCCGCCGACTTCATGCCCTGCTGCACCGCCGCCATGTTTGAGAAATCCTGTGGCAGGACGCTGCCCCATTTCGGGTCGTCCACCGGCGTATATTCCCACGCGGTCTCCGGCTCCTCCCCTTTCGGGAACAGCTGATATACGGAGACTTCGAAGATGCACCTGTTCGGATCGTAGCCGTACGGCCGGGCGCCGTAGCACAGGGCATTGTTCACGGCATGTCCGATTTGAAAGTTGGGAAAGATTTGCCAGGCTGTGCCGCTCTTCCCGAGATGTTGAGAATCGACGCTCGGCCAGATCACGCCGCGCGCCGCGTCGTCGCGCCGCGCAGAGTCAAGCCAATGCCTGAGCACTTTGTCGGCCGGCGTTCCTTCCGGCAACTCGTCGACCAATCGACGCGCCGCGTCTACAAGCGTCTTCGTCGTATTGGTGTTCACATGCTCCCAAGTGTAGACCTGCATTTCTGCGGTCGAGATGCGGGGGTCGGCACCCGCGCCAAGCCTTAGCTTTGACTGGTTCTCGTCCAAACCCTTGGGCGCGTCATAACCTATGTTGCTATGTTTTCCCTGCGCCCGAGCCCAACCGCGAAACACGCCGAATTTCATGAACTCCGGATGCGTCCCGGGAACATGGTAGGTTTCGTCGAACGCCTCCATGGCGACCTTCCAATTACAGTCGAAGACGACCCACCGGCGCCATCTGTAACGCATATTTTGAAGCTCGAAGGGATCGAGGATGCCGGCCGCGGGCTCGAGGTAGTCGCGCAAGGGTTCGCTGTTGGGGTCCAAGTTGATCCAAATCCAGCCGCCCCACATGTCGGCCCTGACTTCGCCCAGATGCGTGCGCTGGTCCGTCAACGCACCCTTCCAGTCATCCTTCTCGGAAATATGTGTGCATTGGCCTTCCAGGTTGTAGCGCCAGGCGTGGAACCCACAGATAAACTGCTTCTGCTTGCCGCACGCTCGTTTGGCACCCTTAGGGGTGTCCACAAGCCGGCGACCACGATGCGAGCACACATTGTAGTAGGCACGGATCTTATCGGGCGCCGTGCGGACAATCAGAATCGAGTCCTCGAGAATATCGTAGGTGAGGTAGTTGCCGACTTCGGGAATTTCCTCGAGGCGGCCGACCTGTTGCCACACCTTGCGCCATAGCTTGTCACGCTCGGCGCGGGCATATTCCTCGGAAATATAGGCTTCGACCCCTAAGGTTACCGGTTCAGCCAGCACTTCATGTGTAAGATCGGCGGCTTTGTTCATGGCATCCTCAAATCCTGAAGTGGCAACCCATAAGCGCCAATGATCGCGGTGAGCTTGCAAATGCCTCAGGCGCGCCGCCGAAGCATCTCAAAGTTAAAGTGAGTAGGCCCGATGCCTCCGCTAGCGCGAGAATGGAATGATTTTGACATTCGCTACCCATGTAGCCGTCGGACTGTGAATATGAGAATCGGACCACTCGACGTGGCAGCGCGGGTCATCTTACCGAACCGCTGCAACTCCTTGCCCGCGACTGGCCGCACGCCCGTAGCTTTCGGCGCAAGCATCTACCGATAATATACTGGTAGATTTCTACACCCGTTTTCAATGACGCGCCATGAATCCGGGGGGCACGCCAGAGCGGATTTTCTGCAGCCACGCGCAGGATTGGATGACCCTACCGGAAGCCTAATCCGAACTGACCAATCAGGTCCAATTTGGCCATCATTTCAGGCCCGTTACCTGATCGGATGATTTCCGGGTGCCATAGTTCGAGTGCCGGCGGCTACGGCCTTGCGACGTGCTGATGAATAAAGGCCGCCGCTTCCTCAAGCGCACGCCGCCCTTCCGGAATGGGCGCGACCGGCCAAACGTGCATCATCTCTGGATATTCCCTGATCACGGCGTCGGTGCTTCGCTCAGCCAATCGCCTGGCATCGGAGCAGAGGATATCGCGCGTTCCGGCAAAGACGATCGTGGGCGGCAAGGCCGTATGGTCGCCGAACAGCGGACTCACCCGTGGATCGTCCAGCGGCAAATCCCTTGCCCACATTTGCCCCGCCTCGCGAAGGAAATTGATGGCCAGCGCCGGATCGCCGCGCTCCAACTCGGGCTGGTCGGCACCGCTGACGCTGACATCCAGCCAGGGCGAAAACAGAACGAGTGCGGCCGGCAACGGCTCCTTCGCATCCCTGAGCATCTGCGCGAGCGCAAGTGCAAGGCCACCGCCCGCGGAATCGCCCATGACAACGATTCTGCCCGCACCGTATTGCTCGACCAGGCCAAGATAGACTCGCCTGACCATATCTAACCCTTCCAGGGCGCAATGCTCAGGTGCAAGCGGATACATGGGCGCCACGACCTGCGCATCCGTCAAAGCCATGAGGCCTTCGACCAACTTCCACTGAACGGCATGCATTTCCATGACATAGCCGCTGCCATGGAGGTAGAGGAGACATAACGCCGGGGACGAACCACCACGCGGCGTCAATCGATACACGGGCCCATCGTCGTGCCGCTCAACCTTGAGATCGAGCCGCTTGAGCATCCGTTTCGGTGGGTGGGCTATCCCAGCCTTGCGGTTATCCGCGATGCCGCGCTGGAGCGCTCCGGGTCGCGACTGGTCAGGTGCAAGAAGGAGAGCGAGCCGCAGCACCACCCATGCCCTCAAGCTGATGCGAGGGCGCCGCGCCGGAGCATCCAAACCTGTCGCATTCTTGTGGCCGTCAATCTTCGCTTCCATGCTCCCCTCCGTATGCCGGCACCGGCCTTCCGGGCGCTGCCCACGCGCGATCTGATTCGTCACGATATTGCGACGGGTTCGATATCCCCATTCTTGTTGGGCACAGTCGGTGGATGGCGAGCATCGGAGATCACCTGCGTTTTTTCAATGGGCCTGAGATTGTTCTTCGCTCTCTTCCCATAGACGAACACAGGTTCAGTCGCGTCATTCACGCGTCAGAGGATCTGGCCAACCTTTCGTAAAGTCCGGCGCGCGCTTCTCCCGGAAAGCATCGATGCCCTCGATGAGGTCCCCTGAAAGCAGCACCCTGTGAACGACGGCTTCGTAGTAGTGATGCTGCTCGGCCATCATAATGTCTCGCCAGAAACGCAGGACCTTTTTTGTCCCCATCAGGGCAGAGCGGGAATGCCCGCACATCAAGTTCGCCTTGCGCTCGGCTTCCTCCATCAGTCTCGCCTGCGGCACGACTTTCTGCACAAGACCGATGCGGTAAGCCTCCTCCGCACTCATCCGCTCGCCCGTCAGCATCATGTCCAAAGCCGCGCCCATCGGCATTAGGCGCGGTAAAACCACGGCGGCAAGTCCGGCGAGAAATCCCCTACTCGGTTCTGGGAGAGCAAACCATGCGACGTCCGCGGCCAGTCGAATATCGCAGCACAACGCGATCTCGAGACCGCCCCCGACGGCCAAACCGTTGATGGCGGCAATGACCGGCTTTTCGCATGCGGCAATGCCCAATATATCGGGACCAGCCGACATCGGGAGCTTTCGCGCAACCCCGCCCTCGCCACCCATAACCTTCAGATCCGCACCGGAACAAAAAGCTTTTTCGCCCGCGCCCGTGATGATCAAAACCTTTTGGTCCTCGTCAGCGCTAAACTCGGCAACGGCAAGCCTCAAGCCCTCCGCGAGCGATGACGACAGCGCATTGTGGCGCTCGGGGTAATTCATAGTCACGACGGTAACTGCCCCACGCCGCTCAACCTTAACGCCACTCATTGTGCCATGTCTCTCCCTGCTACCGACCGGCTCCGATCAAACAGAGCCCGGCCTTCCGCCCCGAATAGATGAGGCACGTCCAATATCGCCGAGGCGGGCTTCGATCCGCCTCAAGCACCTTAGTAATGATAGCCTACGGCGCCACCAATCCTTGACAAGCAAAACCGACAGCATGGTTAAACTTACCGAATAAGAATAACGATTTGCAGCAGTCAATCATCCGTCGCCACAGAACCGAAACGTCGAGCGTCCGCAACATGACCTGGCGGCGCCCTCCTCCGGCCGTCGATTCTAGTCTGATACCATGTCCAATACTTGACTGGGCATCACATATGAAATCGAGTCCTTGAATAGCCCGCCGTTGGCGTTAACATTGTACCATCACAACGAGGTAGCCCAATTGCTCTCGCGGGTTGTTTCGTTTTCCAGAATGTTTGCGAAACGGTTTTCGCAGGAAACTGTCGTTCCATCATTTTGTATCCGCGTGTAGCACCGACGAATGTCGGGGATTGCCTGCTCCTTTGGCCACTACGCGCGCGCTGGCACGCGTGCAGTCCCCACAAGTCAGCGTAGTGAATTATTCGGGAATCAAAACGTGACGCCCTGCAATGAAGACCTCGTGACATTCTCTGAAAATATTTGCGAGGTCCTGACGACGGTATGTGATCGTCGCAGCGTACATGCCTATTTTGACGGCGGAAACGATCTCGATCTCACATTATGGGACCGGGCAACGGAACTGGGCTGGCTCGGCATTGGCGTATCGGAAGAATTTGGGGGCCTTGGCCTGGGGCCTCGAGGTCTGGATGTGCTTTTTCGATCCCTGGGACAAAACGTATCGCCAGGTCCATTTTGTTCCACCCTTGTTGGAGCACAATGGTTATCGGAATGCACGGCCCTCGACGTGGCGAAGCAATTTGTAAGCGCGGTTGTGGCCGGAACCTTATCGCTCGGCATCCCCGTAGCGCCCGGCGGCGTTTCGATGAAGATGCAAGGCGGACGCATCACAGGTGAATCAGAGACACTGCTCATCCATCCTCGGACGCGCTTATCCATTTTGCCCGTAAACAATGAGGGCGAAGCGGGTTTCGCGCTCGTCCCGGTCGGCGCGGGCGATGCCGATCTCGCCCGCATCGAACTCTGGGACCGGACAAACAGCATCGGCCGCGTCAAATGCCGGAATGTCGCGCCCGCCGCCGTGATACCCGATCCACGCGGCCGGGCAGTTGATCTTCTGAGGTGCTATCTTGCGTTGGCGGTCGCATCCGATAGCGTTGGCGGTGCACGTGCGATCGCCGATCAGACTGTCGCCTATCTGAAACTGCGAGAACAGTTCGGCCGTCCGCTCGCGAGCCTTCAAGCTTTGAAACATCGGGCAGCGGACCTCTATGTTGCCATTGTCAAGGCGGAACAAGTACTTGAGTGCGCGATCGACGCGGCCGATGGCGATGTCGCCAGCGCCGGCATGTGGGCGGCATTGGCAAAGGCTGCTGCTAGCGAGGCGTATCTTTCCGTCGCCGACGACTGCATGCAGCTGCACGGTGGAGTCGGATTCACTTGGGAATTTGACTGTCACATCTACCTAAAGCGCGCATTGCTCAACCGCCAGCTTGCCGGCGACAACCGCGCGCTACGTGACTTGGCGGCGGGCCAACTGACCGAAGCGACCCTGGCTGGAATCACAACCGCGGAGTTTGCTGCGTAATGTTGGGTAAGATGAAAGGTGCGGCGATGTCGCCTGCTCGGAGCGATGTCCTGGAGAAGGCCGCCGATCCGGCCTTGTTCCGCACGGCCGTCCGTTCTTGGGTAGAAGCAACGGTTAAAGCAGATAGAACGGTTTTCTCCGGACGCGCTGGCGACATTTTTTATGATCGGCAGCAGTGGTGGATGGCCGAACGGAACAAGGTCGGCCTCGGCACGCCACACTGGCCCGAAGCCTATGGCGGCGCCGACCTCAGCTTGAAAAATCAGATTATCCTCGCCGAGGAAATGGCACGTGCCGGTGCGCCTGTCATGTCGTTATTCACGGTCTCGCTTAATCACGTTCCCGCAACGCTGATCAGATGGGGCACGGAGGAGCAGAAAACTCGCTATCTTCCCGGTGTCGCGAAAGGGGTGGTCTGGTGCCAGGGTTTTTCGGAACCGGGCGCGGGTTCCGATCTCGCCTCATTGCGCACTCGCGCGGTTCGCGACGGCGACAGCTATATCATCAATGGCCAGAAAATATGGTCATCCTATTCAATGTTTGCGGAATACTGCATCCTGCTGACACGCACCGATCCGAACGTAAAGAAGCAAGCCGGCATCACCTATTTCATTATGGACATGAAGTCGAAGGGCGTTGAGGTTCGTCCGCTACGCCAAGCAAATGGGGGGGCGGGATTTGCCGAGGTTTTTCTGACTGATGTTCGTATCCCTGTCGAAAATCGTGTCGGAAAAGAAAATGAAGGATGGACGGTCGCTCAATCCACCCTTTCGGCGGAGCGCGGCATTCTCGTGTTCGAGTCGGGTGAACGCCTGCGTTACGTTATGGAAGAGTTCTACGCCGACGCGCTTCGCAACGCCGCGGATTGGCTGAGGGATTCCGAAATGACGCGCGAATTCGTACGCCTGTTCGCCGAGATGCAGGGATGCCGCCAGTTACTGCGCCGCCTGCTGCGGGAAAACGAGGCGAACGCGCCGTCCGCCTTCGAAACCGTGATTTACGTCAAGATCATCAGTACTACGCTCAGAAAGAAGATCGGCGATTTCATGCTGCGCACGAAAGGGCTTGGCGGACAATTTCACACGCAAAGCTTTGACGAGATGACAAGTGACCCGATGAATATTTACATAGGCTCGTTCGCCGGCACCATCGCTGGGGGCAGCAACGAGATCATGCGAAATGTCTTGGCGGAAAAAGTGCTGAAGATGCCGCGGTCATAACCGACGCGCCTCGAGCATGGAGCGCCGGTACATGAGGGAGTGACGCTTACCGCGAAGGTCCGACGTCGATTGTGGGACGAATCGACAGCTCGGAGATGTTGGTGCGCGCAGGCAAGGATACGACCAGCAAGATCGCCGCCGCCACGTCCTCCGGCTTCATGGCACCGTCCTTACTCGTATGCTTGCGCATCCATTCCTGGTGCTGCGGATCGGTCATCTGCTCCGCGACTTCCGTGTCTGTCGCACCGGGTTCGACAATGCTGACCCGTATGCCGGCCAGACCGAGCTCCTGGCGCATACCGTCGGTCATCGCATTCAAGGCATGTTTACTGGTCGAATAGGAATTATACATCGCGCTGGTGCGGCGGCTAGCCATGGAAGAAACGTTGACGATGTCGCCACCGCCATGGGCCTTCATATGCGGGATCGCCGCTGTGCAGGTGTAAAGCGCGGCCATCAGGTTGAGGTCGATCACCTGTTTCCATTCCGCGATGTTGGCGTTTTCCACAGTCGCCAACTGGATAACGCCGGCATTGTTGACCAGGATGTCGAGACGTCCGAAGTGCTTCACCGTATCGGCGACCATGCCCCGCGCAGCCTTCTCGTCGGTGACATCACCTGGGACCGCGAGGGCCTTGCCACCGGCCGCCTCGATCTTCTTTACCAATGCCGTGAGGCGATCCGCGCGACGCGCGGCCACGGCGACACTGGCGCCGGCCTCCGCCAGCGCGATAGCAACGGCTACGCCAATCCCGGCCGAAGCTCCAGTCACCAACGCAACACGGCCCGCGAGAACTCCAGCCATATTCTTCTCCATTCCCATTTGTGCATTTACCCCTCCCACCCCAATGCGGGAAGGAACCCTTCGTCCATTGGATTATTGCCCTTATGCCCTTCTAACGGCCCGAGTCAACAGTCGCAACAAATGGTGAAGACGCCATAGCGCCAATCCTCTGCCCGTGTTCGTCGGTCGCACAAACGAGCGTCTGAAAAGCTGTCGCGAATTCACGCATGCTTTCCGTGCGCGGGATCTGAGCTTCGCGGAGCCGTCGCTTTGCCCTGCGCAATGCCTGCGCCGGATTACCGAAATTTCCGCAACGATCGCCGGGGCCCGGTGCAGCAGGTTCTCGTCTGCGACCCCAAGCCTTCGGAGAACTTCATCCAGCAGGAATCGTTCCCATTTGTGATGGCTTCGGCCTCCGCCATCGCCCCGGCGATTCTCTGCTTCTTTGCGTCGGAAATTGCAATCACACTTCCAGTGTTTCGGCGACTTTCAGCGGGCTGCATTACAACAACGCGGTCGCTTTTGCGAAAATTCAATGCATTTCCTCTGCTTATCCGGAAATTCATCGGCGCATTTCCCGTTCCACACTGCGCACACAATCGCCCAGTCCCCGCCTTCAAGGCGATATTCGCGCCCAGATTACGCTAGGCACCTGCCCAAAATTCAAGATACAAATTACAACACACCAGAATGCTGCTGAGATTATGTTGAATTTCCATGGGAGATGAACTCGTGTCAAAGCGTGATGCAGAGCAAAATCAAGTGAAGCTTGACCTAAGTGACATAACGCATCGGGTCGGAAAACCCGTCGGCGGCGGCCAGCTTTTGGAACCGTGCACGGGGTTGGATATTCGCCGCTGGGTGATGGGATTGGATTATCCCAATCCCATCCATTGGGATGAAGAATTTGCCCGCAATTCCAAATTCGGCGGCATCGTGGCGCCGCAATCGATGTGCGTCTGCCTGGATTTTGGTGACGGAGTTGCGCCTTCGCTCGTCGGCTGCATCCCGCATTCGCACATGCTGTTCGGCGGTGAGGAGTGGTGGTTTTACGGACACCGGATTCGTCCGGGCGACCAGCTGTTCCAGGACCGGCGGTTCCACGACTACAAAGAGGTGGATACCAAGTTCGCCGGTCCGTCACTGATTACCCGTGGCGACACCATTCATCGGACTCAGCATGGCACCATCGTTGCCAAGGAACGGGCGACATCGGTCCGCTATCTGGTCGCCGAGGCCGAGAAGCGGAAGATGTACGAGAAAAACCCGACCAAGGCTCCAGTCTGGACGCCCGAGGAGTTGAAGAAGATCGCGAAGATTCGTCGCGATTGGATTCTCTCCGGCCGGAAAGGCGTTTCGCCGCATTTCGATGAAATCAAAGTCGGCGACAAGCTGCCGCGCCGCGCGATTGGTCCACATACAATCCAGTCGTTTGCCAGTGAATGGCGCGCATTCCCGTTCACCACGTGGGGCGCTTACAAGTGGGTTGGCGTACCGGGCATGAAGGACCCGTGGATTAATCAGGATGCCGGCTGGACGATCATCCCGGACTATAAGGAAGGTGAGATTGATCCGCGCGCGATTGACGGTTTGTATTCGGGGCCGGCTTCCGGCCACACCAATACTTCCGCGGGCGCGGAACTCGGACTTCCACGCGCCTACGGCTATGGCACGTCGATGGGAGCCTGGCCCATCGACTATCTCGCCTACTGGGCCGGTCACGACGGTATGGTCCGGCACTCGAATATGTCGTTCCGCACGCCGGTGTTTGAAGGCGACGTTACCTATGTGGACGGCGAAGTCACGGCGAAGCAGGCAGAGTCGCCGTGGGGCGGGGCGCTTGTGAGCATCAAGGTCGTACTGACCAACCAAGATGGTGTTGTGAGCGTCAGCGGCACCGCCGAGGTGGAAGTGCCGATCTAAGGTCCCAGTATCGTCAGAACTATCGGCGATATCTCAGTGGTTCGATTCTAACATTCGCATCCCGGTTCTCCGGGGTTGTCTCGCGAGTGTTAGAATCCAAGGACCACTCAGAAACTATTGAATCTCATGGAGCTTCGGGTTTGACAATCGCTGCGCCGTCCAGCGGCGGCGATTGTCAAATCTGCTTCACAAGCCGAGATCGGCGATCTGTCCGTCGAAATTGCCGCCGAGCAGGTTGTTGGCCTTGGCCAGCTTTTCAGGCGCAACGCCCGCAAGATAACCATCAATGATCCGCTGGTAATTGCTGATCAGGCCCTCCCTGTCCTTTGACAGGCGCATGAATTCGAAGCCTTCGGCGTGCAGGCCCTTCTGCTGGAGCGGGATGTTCGAATAGTCCTGCCGCGGGATCGGCGGAAAGTCCTGGCTGTCGTAGGGCAGGACAACCGGCTCCATCGGCGGCGGCGGCTCGTGACCCTCGGGGAAGAGCGTAAGCGACCAGATCTCGAACAAGCAGCTTTCCGGGCCGAGGGGCCGGATACGGTACGACGACATACTCGAGAAGATCGGCAACAGAAAATAGTGGGGGAAGAGGAATTCCACCGCTTCGACCGGGTCCGAGACCGCGACAGCGTTCAGGTCCGGCACCGGCTCGCCCTTCGCACCCAGTCGCTTGGTGATCTGGTCTTGGACGATCCCATACCACGTGGGCACCGCCTGCATGGGGTCTTCCGGCAGATCAACATCGAGGAGCTGACGCGCGATCTCGACCTCCTTGGCATGCACCATGCCGGCCATGCCCTCGCTGACCAACTCAAAATGCTTGAGCTGCGCTTCGACATTGTCGCGCACGCTCATGTTCCGGCTGGCCGGTTGACCGACCTCGCCCGTGTCGACCCCGTACCTCGAATTATACAGCGTACCTATGGCGGCATGCAGCTGCGGATGGGTTTTCATAACGTGGTAGCCTTCCATGAAGGCCTCCATCGCGATCTTCCAATTGGCCGGCAGGACGGTGGCATACCACCATTCGGCGCGCAGCTTGCCGACGGCGTGGGCGTCGAGCCGGTCGGCTACTGGCCCGATGCATTCGCGGAAGGAAGGCGCGTTATCATCGAAATTGATGAAGGCGCAGCCGCCCCACAGCTCTACCCGGCACGTCCTTAGGGCAAGTGCGGCCTCGTCCAGCAGCTTCTCGCTGAACAGGTGGCGCCCATAGACGAAGGTGTTCTGGCCGTCCATGTTCCAGCGCCAGCCGTGGAACGGGCAGATGAAACCCCGTACCTTGCAATTTCCGTGGTTGCCGCTGGTGAGCTGCACGCCGCGATGGCGGCAGGCATTGTGGAAGGCCTTTACCCCGTCCTTCGTGCGCACAACGATCACCGACTTGCCGACGTTGGTGTATTCCACCCAGTCGCCCACATTGGGAATCTGCTCTAGCCGGCAGGCCATCTGCCAAACATGCGGCCACAGCTTCTCGCATTCCAGCTTGTAGAATTCCTCGTCGTAGTAACGCTGCGCGGGAATACATTCGGGGTCGGTCACGCGGAAGGGCACATTGCCCATTGCCCGCTCTGTTGCATCAAGCATCAGGCACCTCATCTGTTTTCATTCTGTGGCATTTGTAAAAGCATGCCGCGCTTCGCACAGCGCGGATACGCGCGAGGGCTTCCGCGCGGGTTGCAACTTCGGCGAGATGATTGCCATTCATTGTGGTGCGCATCCTATCCCTCCCGGCATTCTCGAAACGGCCGGGACCGTATGGCCTACTGCATGGAATAGTGGGAAACGCGTCGCGGTTCTTTGACTGAGATCAAAAACATCGTCCCACCTACCGATGAACGGGATGGGCGTCATTTCCGTGAAACGCCGTCAGATGGACCCAAAAATGTATCGATATCAGTGGGAAGCGCGGGACGTAATTTCCCCTTGTTCAATGAGGCAGATGCCTTATTGTTAAGTAAGGCAGATGCGTTATTATAAGGCCAGCTGCTCCAATCTAAAGCGCGGCGATTGCCCTTAAATACGAAGTTGCAGGAAGCTTTCGCCCGATCGGAGCACGCCTGATTGGCTGCCGCAGCAACCCGGGAGAAAAATAGCCATGAACGTCGCGTTGAAATCGGAAACACGGGGCGCGGCCAAGGCAGACGCGCACGCGTCGGTGTCTCTGCTGCCGACCCATCCCGGTGGCTGGGCGCAGTACAAGCACGAACGACTCTTCCAGCTCGGTTGGAAGGATCTTGAGGAAGTGCAGCTTGCGGCATTGCAGCATCGTTTCAGCCAAATGAAGGATGGCGTTGCTGCCTTGGAACGGTTGGCAAAGAAACAAGGGGTCACGCGGATCGACAGCATCAGCGATGCGCTGCCGTTGTTTTTCGATCACCGGGTCTACAAGAGCTATCCGCTCACCCTCATTGAGTCCCGCGACTTCCCCAAGCTCACATCCTGGCTCAACCGTCTTACGCTACATAATTTGCTGAAGATGGATCTGAGCGGACTCAAGACGTTGGATGGGTGGCTTGACCGGCTGCAGGATTACGGAATGATGATCGGTCATTCCACGGGAACCACCGGCAAGCTCAGCTTCATTCCGCGCTCGCGCGTCGAGTGGCCGTCCTGGAACGCGTCCTATACCGAGGCATATCGGGCCGCCACTGACATCGACCCTACGAAAGAGTTCCTGCCGACCTTTGTCCCAAGCTACCGCGGCGGTCACCAAATGGGACAGAAGATGATGTGGATGTTCAATACCGCCGGTGCCGGCGGTCCGGAGGAGTATCACACCCTTTACCAGACGCCGCTTTCCGCCGATCTGATGTCGCTGGCCGGTCGCTTGCAATCGGCCGAGGACAAGGGCGAGTTGGATCGTCTCGCGCTTGACCCGGTGCTGCTGCAGAAGCGTCAGGAGATGATCGCGCAAGGCCGCCGCCGCGAGCAGGACATGGAAGCGTGGTTCACCAAGCTGATCGACCAATATCGCGGCCGGCGCGTAAAGGTCGGCGGTACGTTCGGCGACCTCACGCGTGTAGCGCTCTCGGGCAAGGCGAAAGGGCTTAAGTGTTCGTTCGCGTCCAATTCCATCATCATGTCCGGCGGCGGCATGAAGGGTTACAAGGACGCCCCGCCGGATTGGAAAGATCAGATCAAGAAGTTCTTCGGTATCGAGCGGTTCTGCAGCATGTACGGCATGTCGGAATGTGTTGGCTCGGCACCCATGTGTGAACACGGCTTCTTCCACTTCATGCCGTTCATCATTCCGATTCTGCTCGACAAGGATGCGCGCGAACTGCCGCGTGAAGGCATCCAGACCGGCCGGTTGGCGCTGTTCGACCTTCTGGCGGAGACCTATTGGGGCGGATTTATTTCCGGCGATCAGGTCACGATGCATTGGGACGAAAATTGCGCCTGCGGCTGGAAAGGCCCCCGCATCGAGACCACCATCACCCGCTTCGCTGAAATGGAAGGCGGAGATGACAAGATCACCTGCGCCGGATCGCAGCAGGCCTACAATGAGTTCATGGATTACGTGATGCAGGTATAGGCGGAAAGCACACCGCCTGATCAAATATCCGGTGGAGGGGAACAGTCATGAACATCACACTACAATCTGAAGCACGCGGCACTGCCAAGACCGACGCACACGCGTCGATATCTCTGTTGCCGACCCATCCCGGCAGCTGGGCACAATACAAATACGAGCAACTCTTCTCGCTCGGCT
>SCTM01000093.1 GCA_004297485.1 Rhodospirillaceae bacterium | reverse complement strand
CCTATACAGGGTTTACCTGACGGGGGAATGGTACGGTCGGCCTTTCGTCGGTGATGTGGCACAGCGCATTGTGTTGCTCTCTGCATCGACGTGCGGTGCGCCTACACGATTAACCCAATTCCCATGTCCCTAATATTGTGGATAGGTGACCGCCGCCTCAAACGCCATAGCCCCACAGTTCGCGTCAAATGAAAAGGTAATCAGTGTGAGCCAGCATCATGACTTTCGTAAAAGCAGGATTTCGAGCCTCGACTTCTATTTGAAGTGGCGATTCAGGCGCGTTCTGGTTGCTGGATTTTTACTGACATTTGCAGTCGCGGCGCGCCCGGCTGCAGCTCAACTCGACCTGAGCATAGGTATTGGAATTGCTCCGCCGCCGCCACGCGTTGAGGTCATTCCAGAACCACGTCCCGGGTTTATCTGGGCTCCGGGCTATTGGGAGTGGGAAGGAGGACAGCACGTGTGGATGGCGGGGCATTGGATCGGGGAACGTCCCGGGTACGTTTGGATTCCCGATAGGTGGGAAGAGCACGAAGACGAAGGGGGTCATGGCTGGCATCACGCACGTGGGCACTGGGAGCATGGCCACGACCACGGACACGATCACGGTCATCATCATGGCCATGACGATGATCGGTGACGCCTGAAATGCCATTCTTTCTTCCGTATGAGAAATGGAAGCTACAAGCTTGCTTCGCCCAACTTTCGTGATCTACCCCGGCATACAGATTTGACCCAAGCGATTTTCCGAAACATAGCGCGTATATATTGTTGTGTGGAGGACAGGATGCCTTATCGCTTTTATTACTTGGATCAAAGCGACAAGATCATAGATTTCACGGAAGGCGAATATTCCGATGAGGCCGAAGCCGTAGCTATCGCGGAAATGCAACTGGCAACAACACCGCACCATGCTGTAGAGGTGTGGCAGCTTGGAAAAATGATTTATCGGGGAAGCGTCACGACCGCCCACAGATAATGCGTCGCTCAGGCGCATCCTGAATCGTCCGCGATTCAGATTCAAGCTTTACTGAAACGGCCCTACGCGTTGCGCTTCCAAGGGCGCGCAACCATAGCTTTTGCATCCCATAAGGGCGCGGATGTTGCCTGACGTATACGTGGACCCATGCCGTAAGCCTGCGGCGTGAAGGCGTTGCTGGTGACCGCAAAGACTTTGAGCCTGGCCGAATAATGGAGCCCAACCACGATATGGCTGCCCCACGAAGTCATTTCGTGAGCACATCCCTCACCGATGTTTTTTTAAGCAGATCAATGGCCTATAAGGGTATAACTGCGGTGTAGGTGTAGGAAGGCCAGGAATCTCTGCTGATGACGTCAGCGAGCAAACATATCGACTATGATGAAATTGTTGCACGATCTCCTGTTGGAATCGCGCAACTAGACGTTACTGGTCGCCACGTGCTCGTGAATGATCGCTATTGCGAGATATTCGGGCGAACTCGCACCGATGTGCTTGGCCGCGAGCTGCATGACTTTATTCTTACCGCCGACTTAGATGGGGCGCGGTCCACGAAGAAGAATTCCCCTATCTACGAGAGCATCCGGCATGGAACGCCTACACATGTAACGGAGGAGAGTTTCCTTCGGCAAGACGGAACGAGCTTTCCTGCGGCGTGCTGGATCCGTCCGGTCGTGGTCGACGGGAAAGTGCGCGGCTCGATTTGCACGATTATTCCGCTGACTGAGAAAAGAGGCGATGAGCAGCAAGGACTGCATCACCGTGAGTTGTCCCATCGCGTAAAAAATATGTTCGCCATAGCGCAGGCGATTGTTGGTCAGACCCTGCGCAGCATCTCCGCCCCTCGAGAGGTTGTGCACACGATTAATCAACGCTTAGCTGCTTTGAGTAACGCCAATACCGTGCTCATGCGTGCTCAATCTGGCAACGCGTCAATCATAGATGTGGCGGAGGCTGCAATCGCCGCGCATCGATCGGGCGCGGGTCGTATTCAGATCAGCGGGCCTGACATTGTGCTTGGATCAAAGGCCGCATTGGCCATTACGCTCGCGCTGCATGAACTTTGTACGAACGCTACAAAATACGGCGCGCTTTCGGTTGATGCCGGTACCGTATTGATCGAATGGACAGTAGTTGATGGTGCCACGGAGAAGTCGTTTCGTATGTATTGGAAGGAACAGGATGGACCGCCAGTGTCGCCGCCGATACATAAGGGCTTCGGGTCTCGGTTGATTGTTGACAACGTCGGCTCTGACTTGCGCGGTCGTGGCGAGTTGATCTTCGACTCCCGAGGCGTTCGCTGGACCTTGGAGGCACCGTTTGCGGCTCTCACGGAGTAGCTGGGCGGGAAATAGGGCATCAGGTATTTACTGTATGCGAATGTCATGTTGCCCAGGAATCGCTCGTGATCCGGGCATTTTCTGCGACTAATGGGCTACAGAAACATAAAACGATCAAGCCGCACGTGATTTTGATCGCGTGCACCACGAGCCTTCTTGTGCCGTAACGCGGGTAATTGATAAACTAAAATTAACGCGCGTGACGGAGATCGTCCATGTAACGCGCTGCGCTACATCCCCAGATCGAGAGGTCGCAATGACTTCGGAAGCAAGTGTGGCTGGAACTAAGGGATCTGGGAGGATTGTCCCACATGATTCTTCTTTGGCACGTAGGAACGGCGCTCAACCTTTCGATCTTTCCGAGTTGTTGAACGCCTTGGAGGCCGTACGGGGCGGAAATTTCTCGGTGCGGCTCGCGACCGATCACGATGGCGTAAGTGCAAAGATCGCAACGTTGTTCAATGAAATTG
>SCTM01000355.1 GCA_004297485.1 Rhodospirillaceae bacterium | reverse complement strand
GGGCAGCGTAGCGCCCTTGCTGGCGCGGTCAAACGCAGCGACGGTCTTCTTCGGAATGTCGCCGCGCGCGCCGGCCGCGTGGAAGTACCGGCGCTGGGCATCCGAGACGTAGGGCATCAGCCGGCCGAGCTGTTGGAGAGGGCGATCCGGAGCAGCACGACGTCGCCGCTGGTCGGGTCAGTCGCGGTCCCCGCGCTGTTGAACAGCAGGCGCAGGGTGCCGGTGGTGATCCCTGACGAGCTCTTGATGTAGATCGCCGGGGATCCGGGAGCGGCCCCCGAGTTCACCGTCTGATCCCAGACGTGCGAGACCGAGAGGACCTTGAGGTAGTTGTCGACCTGGGCGGTGATCCCGAACGTCACCGTGTAGTCGCCGGTGCCGTTGCGGACGATCTTGCTGATCCCCTTGCTGTTGGCCGCGTCGAGCGTCGGCGCGCCGGACGCGCCGAAGGAGACTCGCGCGAAGATGTCCACCACGGCGGGCTCGAGCGCCTGGTGGTTCCGTCTGAAAGCTCGTGCGGCCATCGCTCAGACCCCCAGCTTGAGGACGCCGTTCCAGCCGGGTGCGCCGCACCCGAGCTGGAAGTAGGTCCGGACTCGGACCTCGGAGCTGTCCGCGTTGCTCTGGCGGAGCAGGATCTCGCCCTCGCCCTCGGAGCCGTCGAGCCCGACAATATGCGGGCACGCGCCGGCGGAGGCGAGCGTCCAGGTGTCCATCTGGAGCGCATAGGCCGTCTTGGCCGGACACCAGATGTCCGAGTGGAGTCGCACGGTCCCCTTGCCGGTGGCGACCTCGAGCCCCTTGAAGCTCACCATCCCCACGGTCCCGCCCTCGTCGTCCTTCACCTCGACATCGGTGGTGATCGCGATCGCCCGCGTCTGCAGCGACTTTGCCAGGGCGGCATAGGAGGTCGTGTTGGTGAAGATCACGTCAGGGTTCCCGCCCTGAGCGTGGACGGCCGCCAGGCCGTCGATCAGCGCCTCTTCGATGATCTGCCCGCTCCCGTCGTAGAAGACGCCATAGAGGCGGGAGTCCACGGAGCGGTTGACGCCGAAGAAGTTGTCCGCGCCGCTCGGCGCCGTCTGCGGGAGCCAGGCGGACACACCTGAAATTTTCGCATTTGAGTCGCCATCGACGACCAAGAAGTCGTTGGCGCTCCAACCGCTCGGGGTTCCGGCGGAGCCCCCAGGGGTGGTTGAGACGGTGATCGTGCCCGCGCCGCGGTTGACGGCGATCACGTAGCCGAGCGCAGCTCGCGGCGTGGCGCCGTCAGTGGCGGCCGCGTTCAAGGTCATCCCGTTCTCGAACTGGACGTTGTCGAGTTGGTTGGTGAGCGTCGCGACGCCGGCAGTCCAGCCTGAGGCGTTGACCTGGGCGACACTTCCGGTGCCGCTTCGGTACAGACCCGAGGCGATCGAATTCTTCTCGGAGATGATGGCCGAGTCGACGAGGTTTTTCGTCCCCGTGATGAAGCTCGCTCGATCGCCGGTAGCGGCGAGCATCAGCTCGCCGCTGATCGTCGCCGTCGAATAGTCCGGGACGCGGGTCAGCAGGAATTCGGCGTAGCTCGGAGCGGTCGCGTTTGCTTGCGCGTTCGCAAACTTCGCGCTGCGGCCCTGAGTCGTTCCGAACTGCAGAGGAATTGGGTAGTTCTTGCCGCCGAAGTCCGTCTTCTTCGCGAGCATCGCGAATAAGGGAGCGTCCTTGAAACTCATCATCCGCACTTTTTGTGCGTCGTAGAGCTCCTTAAGGATCGCGTTGCCGGTCGTTACATTGAGATCTGTCATGTCCTGAGCCACTGGCAGTGGCCGCAGGACTCAGCGCGGTCAGCGCTGGATCTTCACGGCCATCGCGCGCCGGACGCGCTCCTCTTCGGAGAGCGCGCGTTTGGGTGCGCTGGAGGAGGTCTGGGCGTTGGAGAGGGACACAGACTTGGGCGGCTGGCCTGGCGAGGTGGCGACGGGCGCCGTCACGCGCTTGGCGTATTTCGAGCTCAAGGACTTGGATTTCTCGACTGCCAGCTCGACTTCTTCACGGAGCTGATCCTCGACGAGCTGTGCTGCGCGCTCGACAGGGAGGATCTCCCCGTGCGAGGAATGATACGCGCGGATCACGTCGACTACCAAATCCTGCTTGTTCTGCAGGTTTACGAGCTCATATTTCTCGGCCGCGGCCTTCACCTGGCCGATCACGTCGCGCTCGAAGCGCGCGACCATCTGCTCTTGCTCCTCGAGCAGCGCCTTTTTCTGCTCGCTCGCCGACTGTTCAGCGGCCGACTTCTGAGAGGCCTCGAAGTCGGCGAGGCGCTGTTCGATCGCGCGCTTCGACATGCCCTCAGTCGGCGCGCCTGAGATCTTGTATTGGACGAGATCATCGTAGGAGAGCCCCGCGGCTTTCAGGTAGGCATCAGGATCCGAGAGCGCCTTCGCTCGCGCCGCGGCGAAAGCGCTCTCGCGTTCCTCGAGCTCTTTGCCACGTCGAGCGATCTCTGACTGCTGCTGCGCGAGAGCGCTTCGTTTTGACTGGAGGGCCTTCTCCTTTTTCGCTAGGAGAGCGAAACGCTCGGCCTTGGGCAGCTCTGCTCCTCCGGTCCCCCCCGACTCGGCGGCAGCATCTGTCCCTTGGTTGGGCAAACCCTCGGGCGCGATAGCAGTAGCAGTCCCTCCTGCTCCTCCACTCATTTGGGTGGGCTCTTGGCCGGGCACCACTGGAGGGACTGCTACTGCGGCGGCAGCCGGCGCAGGTTTCTTCGCGCCGCTGAGCACGGGGGTCACGGTGATCTGATCAGCCATTGGGAGATCCTCCAGGGTTTACGTTCGGGAGTAGTTCGCTCGTGGGGGTCGGCATCGGGTTGGCTGGCGCTCCCCCAGGGCCTCCAGGTGCCGGCGCCGCGGCTGCGGCCGCCTGCTGCTGGAGATCAGCCACCGCGGCGAGGTAGTTTACGAGCAGAGCGAGCCGCTCCGGGTCGACCTCCATCAGGCGAGCTCGCGCATAGTACTGCAGGGCCATCTCGCGAGCTCGCTGCAGGTTGTCGGTCTCGTCGGGCGGGGTCATCTCGCCCTCGTCGAGGATCCGCTCGATGCTCTGCTGCAGGTATTCCTCCTGCGCGAGCGCCAGGGAGTCGTCCTGCTCGAGGTCCGGAAAGTTGAGGAGCTTGCGGCCTTGATCCGCGCCGCGGATCCATCCGGCTTGGACCAGCTCCGTGACGGTCTGCATGCGCTCGGCGGGCGTGTTGGGGAGCGCGGAGACCGGGAAGCATTTGATCACGTACTTGTCCGCGTCGAGGTTCACCTGGCTCCAGGTCAGCGTGTTGAACTTGGAGCGCGAAGGAGCTCGCACCGAGAACTTCGGGCCCAGCTCCTTCGCGACCTCGATGCAGAGCGGCGCCGTGTCAACGGCGAGCCGCTCGAACGCCTGAGCGATCACCTGGAACCTATCGCTCTCGATGTCGGTCATCTCGCGGAGGGCTCGGCCTGAGTTGAGCCCGGCCGGCTTCTGGCCGGCCGCCGACAACTCGCTGATCCCCGACAGCTCGCGGGCACGCTGGATCAACGTGGCCAGCTGTTGGTACAGCTCGGGCTGGATCACGGCCGGCGCGACGGCGATCGGCGCGGTCCCGGTGTATTCGATGATCGTTCCAAAATCGTTCGTGAAGTGGTTCGAGTTGACCTTCGAGCCGCGCTCGATCAGCCACTTGAATGATCCACCCAGCTCGAGCGAGCGTGTGATCACATAGAGGAGCTTGTTGATCTCCGCCTGGGTGCTCGCGAGCTGCTCGGCGAGTCCCTGTCCCCAGAAGCCCCACATCCGATCGCAGAAGTTGAGGAACGCGAACGGGAACCCGTTTCGCGTCCATTGCTCGTCCAGGAGCACGTGCTCGCCGAGACAGATCGTGTGCCGGCCATCCTTGGCTCCCTCAGCCGACGGGAGCCGCCAGCTCTCGACCGGCATCACGGAGTCCGAGATCCCGGGGTTGCTCCCCGGCCGAACCGGGTCCGCCTGCATGATGATCTCGGCCGAGGCGCGAAACTCAGGCGTCTGCGCCAGCTGGCGCTTGTCGATCAGTTTCATTCGGTGCATCTGTCGAGGGCGGCCGTAGAACGACTCGACCTCGTCGATCAACAGCTCGGAGCTGAACACGCGATCGATCACGATCCGATCACCCTCTCGGCGAGGGTTCAGGATCCCGGAACCGACCACGCAGGCGTCGCGGAACGCCTGCTGCGCGAGCTTGTCGAATTGCACCTCGTGGTAGATCCCATCGAGGAACTGATTGAGGAGCTTGCTCCTCTTGGTCTCCTTCCAGGTGCCCCCATTCGTCAAGAACATGGGGCGCGGATGCGCCTTGCAGATCTTCGCCGAGAGCGTGTC
>SCTM01000353.1 GCA_004297485.1 Rhodospirillaceae bacterium | reverse complement strand
GAGTCAGCGCCATGTACAGCGAGCCGAGAGAGCAGCAACGCTCTCCGGGCTTCACAAGGCGTACACTGAAGTGCAGTGGTCTCGCCTCATGTACGGCGAATGGCTTGATGAGCCACGCAAACAACACCCACAAGGAGACTCTATGTCATCCCCTGTAAGCCTGAGTTGCGGTAATCCCTATTGTCCTCTATGTCATCCATTAATGCAGGGCAATTCAGGACCAGCAATGCCGCCATTCGTGTATCGCATTGATCCTCCCGTGAAACCATCGCCTGACAATGCCACTCGCAGCTATGCGTCGCCGTTTGGCAACATCAGCGATATCAAGATCACCATCGACACTGCGCTCTATGACGCGACAGCCAGAGCACTAGCCAGTACGTTCAATGTCAAGCTAAGCGATCTTGGCCTCACACCGAAAAACAAGGAGCAATCCATGTCAACAAAGACTCGTCGTCTTGTCGAAGATCTCCGTGAACTCGACGAAGCAGAGTTCCCCGCTATTTCCTCTGAAATCGACGCCCTCAAGGCCCGTAACAAGGCCCGCATTGAACAGAACCTGCGTGGCATGGCCGACCTCGCCACGATGAGCAAGCCCAAGGGTGCGCCGTTCGTCATTGCCTACTTCAAGGATGGCAGTGCAAAAACGCTGGAGGGCGTGGACTACGCCAAGGGCTGCTACATCAGCGAAAAAGAAGAGGGCAACGATAACCGTGTCTACGTGCATGGCCGCGACTATCCAGTGAGCGGCGGCGCTGCTTCGATGGATTCGCTGAAGAGATTGCTGGATAAACGTGGTATTCCCTTCGCTGTCCGCTACTTCGACGAGAGCTAAGCACAGCCGCGCTTATCATCGTCTGTCAAGTTATTTCCCCTGGAGAATCTATGTATCCCAGCCCTGAATCCATCGCCGAATCTATCGCTATCCTTGCCAGCCATCCCGATAGCGCTGATCTCTCGGCAGTCCGTCAAGCTCTCGATACTGTCGAAGCAAATCGTGTCAATGCTCTGCTACGCGCAACGCTTGACTTGGAAGCTGTGAAGCAGCCAAGAGGGCGGCGCTTTTTCATTGCCTATTCCTATTGCGCCCACAACGACAACCGAAGACAGTAGCGCCGAGCTCTGGGAGCCGATGCCCGGCGAGGACGCACGATGGTACGAGCGATTTTCGCGCTACCTCGCTCTTGGCGCGGCTCGCTCAGTTCGCGCAGTCTACAATGCAGAACTGGCAATACGTGGCAAACCAAGCGAGCAAAGTAAAGCCGTGCCGTCGTCGTGGTCTCTGGCATCGCATCGCTTCGATTGGCAACGACGAGCCAACGCGTACGATGAGTGGCGGCGCAAAGCCGTGTTTAGCAGCGGCAATGCGCAGGATACAGAGCGTGTCAAGAAGCTCGATGCGCTGGCTGAGCGCATGCATCGCGCAATACTGGATAACCTCGATACGATGCCAGTCAATGACCGCTACATCGCTGCCTATATGTCCATCATGGATATGCTCAGCAAGCTCACCGGCGGCTATGCTCCTCAGCGATTGGAGCACACTGGCAAAGACGGCAAAGCCATTGAGATCGAGGAAACGAAGCTCAGTGTTGTCTTCTACGTGCCCGAAGTGGACAAAGTTGAACTCAGCGACAGCGCGGACACTGGCGAGGCTGGCGAAGTACCTGGAGGCGATTCAGCGTGAATAACAACGATTTGACGTTGATCATCGTCGGTTTGCTCATTGCCGTCAATATGGCACTGAGTTGGACGCTGGGAGCATTGCAAGCCAGCAGTGGGCAACGCATCGCAGAGCTGACCATGCAGTTGCAGCGCAAACCAGGACATCGACGAAGCGGCGTGATCATCCCATTGCATGCCGACTATACCAACGATAGCGAGGCATAGCATGGCAACCATCCCTATTTACGCATTCTCCACTGGCAACAAGGCCGACCTTGCCAGCAACAAGTACGTCAGTGGAACCACGCTGACCTACTACTGGTCACAGCTTCAGCCAAAGAACGCGCCGCCAACCTTCGATATCATCGATCATGACATGAAGCCGTGGGTTGACGCTGGCAAGGGTGTGATTCTTCGCGTAGCAACGTCAGGCTGGAAGTCCTGGCAACCGCCGTACTCAGTGCAAGGGACGCCGCAATGGGTGTTCGACCAGGGCGTCAGGCACGTCAAAGAGACCGATGGGGCCATTAAGCCTGAGTACTGGGCACCAAAGTTTCTCCAGGCGCTCAATGCATTCATCGTGGCTTTCGCCGCTCGCTATGGCAGCAATGCCAACATCGTACTGATCGAGGTCGCTATTGGTGATGGTGGCGAAACCAAAGTCGATACCAGGAAGAACCCGAAAGCGCTGAAGATGTGGCAAGGTATCGGCTACAGTGATCAGACCTGGTGGAAAACCATACAGACCATCGCACTCATGTACAAGACCGCGTTCACGTCGAAGCCATTGGCTATCATGCCAGACAACAGTTTCATCGGTGGCACGAAGGGCTACGGCGAATCGTTGGTGCTTGGCTTTGCGGCGGCGCATGGCTTTGTGTTGCAAAACAATGGCCTCGTCAATGGCGAAGTGCTCAAAGACCCATCGTGGAAGCACACGAAGATCATCGACGAGCAACGTGACAAGTTGGCGCAAGGC
>SCTM01000092.1 GCA_004297485.1 Rhodospirillaceae bacterium | reverse complement strand
TGCTGTCCCAAGTCCTTCTGCATTGGGCGGCGTTGTATATTCCGCGATGTGAAAGCCGGGATATGTGACCTGATCCTTAGGATAAGGGCCGAACGGAAAATCGCGAGCCGGCTCGATGCCCTCATCAATCACGGCCTGCACAAAGTCCTTCATGTCGGGGAACACACGCGCGACGATTGCCGCGACAGCAAACCGGCCAGATGTATCGCCAATATCATAGCCCGCGATAATTGCCGGCCCAGTTATTCCGGGCCGCTTAGGAGGCGTGGTGAATGTCGTTTTAGTCGAGGACGGAACGATAGTTAACGTGCCGCCGCCCGAGCCGTATGTCCCGTAGCACTTCCACCCACGGGGACCGAGAACGCCCGGCGCTTCCTGCGCGATGTAAAATGCTAAGCGTGCTGCTACAGCGGCATCAACATGCACGGCTCTGTCTGTTCCGTTCGGCGGCTCCAGTGGGCCGGTTTGGCCGTCGGCAGGACAACCAACGAAGGGCACGGTGCTTGTCGCAGTGGGCTCATCTGCATGGGCCATAAGCATATGGCCGCAGATGATGTAGCAACACGTCATCGTCGCAGTCGTGATTGCTCTAATTCGCATTGAACCTACATTGATACCCAAGACCGCTCGAAACCATACGAACACGATAATTCTCTAGCTTTTCTCTTGCAATCAGAGAGTGCAATTGCTCTGATGAACTAGGCGGGTTCTGGATAGGTCAATCAGTAGCAATGACGCACGAGGAACCCTTGGAACTCGGTGCGCCCATTTTAGCGCCACCGCCTCAGCATTAAGAAGTCAAAGGTTGATCTGCGAGGAAGGTGGATATTTTGAAAATTGGGTTTCTGTGCTTCGTCTTTCTTGCCTTACTGACTCTTGGACTCCGCAGTTGTGTAGGAAAGATCGGCCAATTTCTTACAGCGTCCTTTGACGTCAGAATCACGCTCAATCTCCTGCTGAATGGGCAAGAAGTTGCTTTAACGCATGTCGTCAACTGCGTACCCCAAATGGGCTACCGCGGAGAACTAATTCCTACGGGGACATACATATATTTTGCGGAAGATTCCGAAAGCTATGGACATCGTCTCGAAGACGGCTCGGCGCTAATTGTAGCGACGCCCCCTGTTTGTAGTTTGCGAACAGCAAAAAGAGACGGTGCATATTTTTATCGCCAGCTTGATCCTGATTATATGCCGTTCATGGCGTGGGTGCGCGATGCAAGAAAGCCCGTCGAACTACAAGTGTTTCTTTCGAGAAGTTACCTGCATCGGTCTGATTCTAGATTAACTTTTCGTTCTATCGACGTTGACTTCCATGTTGATAAACGAAACGTCCGCAATTCAGATAATGAATTTAATTGGATGCATTATCCCCCGGATCGTGGTTCGGAAATAGATGTCGGCCATTACAGATCAATGCTGATGGTCTGTCTCGCCCGAAATGGCCTGGATGCTGAACATTCGGAGACAATTAGGCCTATTTATCGACTTGATGGAGATGCGCGATCGTCTGCAATAACAGCTTTTAGGGATTTGGAGACCCACACTCACAACAGAACACTTTCCATGACTCGTGGGGATTGGTCAGAATCCCTCTTCACTCAGCAATCCCCCGTGCGAGGAGACCTTATGTTGTTCGCGCCGAGAGGCGGGCTTCCTCTTGACACTGAAGCTGCTGCAAACGGCGGGCCAGAGGGATCAAAACGGAATGTTGCTTGGGCCAATTTCGACGATGTCATTCCGTTGCGACTAGTTAATGACCACTGGATTCCCGATTTTTCGCAAAGTGGTACATTGTTTTTCTATTTTTATCCCAATGAGCAACGTCGGAATGGAAAATTTGGGCTACATCCTGTCGTAATTGGAAATGAGGAATTTGCGCAAAACTCGCAGATTGAGTTGATCGCCGACGCCGCAAAAAATCGAATCTGCCTCATAAAACCAATGGGAATGAGGGTCATATGGGATTCTTCGATGGGGCGCGAAGGAAAAGGTGAACCCACAGAGATTTGGCCTCCTTGTAACCCGAGCGCACTGACACATGGTCAGTGTTATGAATGATGCGCCTAAAGTTGTCTGATGATAGGCGTTGCGGGGTAGGAAGGCGCGGTGATGTGCCCCTCACATGCACCGCGCCACATGTTGCCTGAGCGCTACGCTGCGTCTGCCGCGAGGGCAGCGAGAGCGGCCTTGGGATTGCGCGCGACAACCATCAACAGGGAGCGGGCTGCCGGGTCGATGGCGTTGCGCCCCTGTTCCCAATTGCGGAGCGTTGCGACAGGAATGCGCAACGCTTCCGCAAACTCTTCCTGGGTCATGTCCAACCGCTTGCGAATGACTTGCGGCGTGATCACATCCTCGATGCGGGGCGTGCGCGCCGGGGGTTCGTCGTCCTCGCGCATGTGACGGCGAATGTCGCTTTCGCTGGTCGCGGCGATCTTCGCCCGGTCCATTTTGGGCCTTGCGGCTTTAATCGCCTTTAGAGATTTACGCACCATTGCCATAGTTCGATTTCCTTCTTCCGAGCGCGCCGCGCCGAAATAATCCGGCGCACGTCGCCGCGATCCGTATAGATCACCGCCAGCATCACGTCCTCGACCGCACCGACGGCGACGACGCGCGTCTCGCCCCAGGTGTGGCGTACATCGCACCATTCGATCACGGGACCGTCGAAGATCAACGCCGCCGCGTCGAAGCCAAAGCCGCGCTCCGCGAGATTGCGCTGGCTCTTGGCCGAATCCCATTCGAAGTCCATGAAGGAGACTACGCTAATCGCGTAGTTTTTTCAATGGCAAAACTACGCGGTTAGCGTAGTCAGGCACGGGCCGCATCTAAGCGGCGTGGTCGTATAACCCGTGAAACTCCCCGTCCGCATAATAGCGAAGTTTCTGACCGAGGATGGGTCGCTGCCCCGCCAGGAACAGCAGTTCCATGTGAGGCGCGAGATTGCGAACCTCGTCCGGGGTCAGTAGGGGCCGTCCGGTGTGATGGACGGCCACGCTGATGCCGCTGAGGTCGCTGTCGAGGGCTTGGCTTGCAGTCGTGAAAATCACCGTCTCAGAGCCAAGCAGGTCCGAGACGAGTTGTGCCCCCTGGTGGTCGTTTACACCAAATACTTGCAGCACGCCGGCATTGGACAGGAACGTGCCGGCCCGCTGGCCGTATGTGGCGCGGAGCTGATGAATGTCTTGGAGGATCGGCCAAAGCTGGACGCCGTAGCCCGCCATGAGGCCCATAGCGCGCTCGACGGGGGCGAGATAGCCCAGGGCTGCGAACTCATCGAGCAGGTACAAGACCGTGCGTTCGCCTTTGGCGCGCACGGTTTCTTGTAGGCTCTGGCTGACCATCAGCCGAAGCCACCGGGCATATGCGCCGAGGCGATCCGGCGGCAGGACGAGAAAGACACTCCCGGTTCGCATCTTCAAATCCGCGAACGCAAAGTCCGACCGTGCCATCACGGCGGTCATGCGCGGGCTATCGAGGAAATGCGTATGCCGCTGCGCGGCGGATACCACGCCCGTTGCCTCGCGGTCGGATTTGCCCAAGTGCCGGTTGGCCGCGCGGGCGGCAAGACCGCCAGCCGCGCGGCTCGCCTGCATCTTTTCGAGGAAGGCGAAGAAGGCATCCGGGGCGAGCGTCAGGTATTCGCGAAGCGTCGCGAGTGTACGCCGCTCCGGCGACTCCTCGGCCACGATGTAGAGCAGAATCCCGGCGATCAGCGCCTTGGCTTCATCGTTCCAGTGGGCCTCGCCCGCTTCGCCGGGCGCGTCGTACACGAGTGCATCGGCGAGGGTGGCGGCATCTTCCGCCACATCCAGTCCCGCAGGGTCAAGAAGCGCGACGGGATTGTAAGCAGCGAACGGAACGCCCGTCACGCCAAAAGGATCGAGTACATGAACCGGCCCGAAGCGGTCGCGGGCGCGACCCGCGACGCGCGTGTTGTCGCCCTTGGGATCGACACAAACAATGGAGCGATCCAGCGTCAGGAGATTGGGAATCACCGTTCCCACGCCTTTGCCGGTCCGCGTGGGCGCAATCGTCAGAAGATGCGCCGGTCCGTCATAGCGGAGCAATTTATTGCTCTTGAAGGCTCGGCCGATCAGCAAGCCGCCGGCGCTTTGCGTCAGCGGCGTAATCTCGCGGTCCTCCGCAAATCGCGCCGTTCCATGCGTAGCATTCGCGCCTTCCTCAATGCCGAAATGCACAACCATCGGTCCGACGATCTGGCGGAACAACACCCACGCCAGGATCGCCATGAATAGGAAATTGAGCGGCAATTGGAGGAAATGGGGAACGTGGTTGTAGATCAGCGCGAGTAGGCCGGCGACGGCAAGAACGATGAGAACGGAAACGACGATATAGCGCCACAACCGTATCGGGCTGGTGGCGATTTTCGTGATCGCCCAAATCGGATCGGCGGCTGCGGCGCGCATCATGTTCTTGAAGGCAAGCCAACTCCATCGAAAGTCATTTAGGAGTCCGGCGTACCAAACAGAAAGAAGGTTTCTCATGACGCGGGCTGCCGCGTCTCTCCCCCATTATTCTTTTTACTGGTTTTTGTTTTTGCTTGCTCAATCAGGTCATCAAACAACGCCGCGTCATCGTCGCGGCTCAAGAACTCGGGCAGCTCTTTCTTGAGCCAGTCGCGCAGGTTTTTAGAAAACTCGCTCTGGTCTGGCCGTTCCAGCCGGTGCAGGACGAACGCGCCGAGGAGTATCTTGCGGCGCGTGTCTTTGGCGCGTTCCTGTTTGCCCATGCGCGCTTGGAGGTTCTTACGCTGGGCGTCGAGTTGCGCCAGCCGTTCAGCTATGGAGCGCCGTGCCATCGTTACCTCCGATGCGCGCCTGTGAAAGCGGTACTCTGGCTTCATGCCGTTTCCTGCGCTTTCTGGTTGTCCGGGCCGGTGACTTCTGACGCAGCGGCCAGTATAACAACGCAGCTATAGCGAGTCTGTTGCCGGGATGTTGCGATAAAATTGTGCTCCGGTGTTCCTGGTCGGGCGGGCGAACGAAGTGAGCCCGCCGCACCGTGTATTTGAGCGAAGCGAGAATACGGAAGGGCGCACTTACGAGTTGCTTCGCAACTCAGGTGCATTGGAGTAAGACTCGGGCATCGTTCCCGGTCCCGAGGGGGTGCGGCGCGGGGGCAGGAGGATGATCGTTTTGGCGATCTACCACCTGACCATGAAGCCCGTCTCCCGCGCCCAGGGCAAAAGTGCCGTGGCGGCGGCGGCCTATCGTTCCGGCCAAAAGATTACCAACGAGCGCGACGGCATCACGCACGATTTCACGCGCAAGCGCGGTATCGTCCATGAAGAAATTATCCTTCCCGAACATTCCGACGCGGAATGGGCGAAGGATCGCGCGCAGCTTTGGAACGCGGCCGAGGCAGCGGAGAAGCGCAAAGACGCGCGCATTGCCCGCGAGATTGAAGTCTCGCTGCCGCACGAGCTGGACGACGAACAGCGCCTCGCCCTGGCGCGCAAGTTCAGCCACCACATTGCCGACAAGTACGGCGTTGCGGTGGACCTCACCATACATCGTCCCGACCGCGATATGGATGAGCGGAACCACCACGCGCATATCCTAGTGACGACGCGCAAGGTGGAACGCGACGGCCTCGGTGACAAGTCCGACCTGGAACTTGAGAACAAGAAGCTCATTGCGTTGGGCCTGCCCACGTCACACGAACAACTCCGCATGATCCGCGAGGAATGGGAGCTGACCGTCAATCGCGAATTGGCGCTCGCCGGCCACGATATTCAGATCGACCACCGCTCGCACCGTGACGCCGGTTTGGAGATCGAGCCCACGCAGCACATGGGCGTCCATGCGACACAAATGGAGCGGCGCGGCCTGCATGTCGCGCGCTCACGGCTGGACCGGGAAGCCGAGCGCGAGAATGCGCGGCTGATCCGCGAACGCCCGGAACAGGCATTGACGGTCATCACCAACGAAAAGTCCGTATTCGACCGTCACGACGTAGCGCGCGCTTTGCACCGCTATATCGGGAATCCCGAGGACTTCCAGGCGGCCTTTGCCAAGGCCATGTCGTCCCCCGCCTTGGTAGAATTGCAGCCCGAGCAGCAGGACGAAGCCGGACGGACGATCCAGCAGGCGCGCTATTCCACCAAAGAGATGATCGGCATTGAACAGGAGATGGCCGACAGCGCCGACCGGATGCACTTGGCGCGTAACTACGACGTGAACCGCAAACGCATCGAACGCGCCATTGATAGCCGCTCATTTCTCTCTGACGAACAGCGCGAGGCCGTCCGGCATATCACCGGGCCGGAACGCATCAGCGCCGTGGTGGGCCTCGCGGGTGCGGGCAAGAGCACCATGCTTGGCATTGCGCGCGAAGCCTGGGAGGACGAAGGCTATCGCGTCCACGGCGCAGCCCTGGCCGGAAAAGCCGCCGAAGGCTTGGAGGAATCCTCCGGCATCAAATCCCGGACGCTGGCGAGTTGGGAACGGGGTTGGGATCGCGGTTTTGACCAGATCGGGCCGAAGGACATTTTTGTCATCGATGAGGCCGGGATGGTGGGCTCCCGCCAGTTCTCCCGGTTCATCACCGAAGCCGACCGGGCCGGGGCCAAGATCGTCCTCGTGGGCGATCCCGAGCAGTTGCAGCCCATTGGTCCCGGTGCGGCCTTCCGGGCCGTCACCGAGCGCATTGGCTTTGCCGAGCTTGGGGAAATCCGCCGTCAGAAAGAAGGCTGGCAGCGGGACGCCTCCCTTGCC
>SCTM01000091.1 GCA_004297485.1 Rhodospirillaceae bacterium | reverse complement strand
GCCCGCCGTCGGATGTCGGCAAAGCCGGGCCCGGCGGTGACTGCGCCGGCTGTCCCGCGGAGAAGATCGTAGATCGTCACCAGCTCCCGGGCCTCGATCAAGGTGAGAGGCAAGGTCTTGGCGGGATGCTCGGCATCGGCGACGAAGGTGCGGAGCTTGCCGATGATGTCGGTCATCGCCGACGCTCCAATGCGCGGATGGCGGTGTGGACGCGGTCGACGTCCTCGTCTTTGGCGAGGATGGCTGCAACTACCGACTGGTCGACCGGTTTCCAGCCCGGAAGACTACGGACCCACCATGCTTGCCATAGTGCTTCCTTGAGGTCGTTGATGGCGCACAGCACCGCCGTCCATTCAAACCTGTCGTTGGGGAGGAATCCCAACTCGATGATCTGACCCGGCTGTGGCGCCGGACAGCGCCCGACGACGACCATCCCGCCGTGATCCTCGATCGTCAGCGTGATGTCGAGGTCGGCCGCACATGTCGGCTGTTTCTCGGTGCTCATGAGGGACGTCCGTGTGCGGTGAAGTCAATGACGCTGCGCTCAATCAGTCCATTGCAGGCCGTGGCTGCGCGCGACACTGCATCGGGCCGCGCCGCCTTCACCGGCATCTGCAGCACCGTCGCCGTCTGTCCGGCGAGCAGCCGGGTGAGCATGATGATGGTGCCGTCGGGAAGCTCCAAAGCGTCATGGTGCTGGTGCGGGCTCTCAAGCCCGACCTGCCGGAAAATCGCGCTTGTGAACGCGCACAAGCCAAAGCTGTGGTGAAATCGGCGCAACCGATGCTCCCGCCTGATAGGCCGCTCGAACACCAGCTCGGTGCCCGGTTGAAGGCATACGGCCACGTTCGGGACACCGACGGCTGCGAAGCCCCGCGTCGTCGTGCACCGAAACTCGCAGGTCACCAAACGATCACCGACCTGAGCATCGCGAGATGCCACGTCGTGAAGGCTGTAATCGCACATGGGAATCGTCTCCTAGGTTAGTGATTCGTGCCGTTGGCGCCACGCCTTTCCGTCGTTCAGCAGGACGAGATAATGCGCCTGTTCGGCTGGCGTGTACATGACCTTTGTCCAGTCTTGCCCATGCTATTCAGGGCCTAAACCGGATACAACGGCCTCGACATCCGCCGCGGCCGATGCGTCACGTTCTCCACTGCGCTCGCGTGCAGCTCATCGTCGGTCTTCGCCAAACCAGTGTCACGAAAGTATTTCATAGCTTGTGTTGCCGAATCCGTCAAGTCATCATATTTGTGTTTGGGAAACATTTCCATTTCTTCGATCACCATATCCGCCCAACTGCGGTCCGGCGCAAACACCATCAATTGAGAGAATGTCGGTTGGACGGCGAGAGCGCGGGCGACTTTATCGCCCTTCACTGGACACAGTTGGATTGACCAGTCCTGCAGGCCGTAGCGGTTCTGCAGCTCTTGGGCGGCACTGATACCCGAGGCTTTGGCCTCGATCAAAAGCACGTCGACCTTGAAGCGATTGCACGTGTCCGCGACCCATTCCATCAACCCCCATTCCGGCATCGTGCGCCGACGGTAAAGCCGGTTGACGTGGGCAATTTCCTCCTCGCCCATGCCGTGTCGAATGGCATCGGCGCGGTACAGTTGGCCATTGATTAGGGTGTCGGTCTTGAGACGATCGATGCGTGGGCCGGAAAACTTAAGGTGTTTCC
>SCTM01000090.1 GCA_004297485.1 Rhodospirillaceae bacterium | reverse complement strand
GCCTATAAGGATCGGCAAGACAACGCAGCTTGAAGTCCACCCCGCCGGAGACTTCCATCACGAAACGGGTGTGGGTTGTGTGATCGTGGAGACGGACCGCGCTGGCGACAGCGGCGCGTGCGATTCCTGGCATCAGTGCAGTCGCAGCGCCCGCCGCGACGAAAAATCGGCGTCCCGTGACCAGCCCCCCGGCCGGGAGCCGGCGCAACGCATTCCCCTGGTCGTCGGCTTCCACGTCTTTAACCATGACCTGTGCGGGATAAATTCCCTTGACTCCCGTTAATATACCATCAAATCCCGAGTCGAATCAAGCAGGATACCGAGTCGTTCACAATTATTACGCGA
Organism: Rhodospirillaceae bacterium; assembly: GCA_004297485.1. Taxonomy (GTDB): domain Bacteria; phylum Pseudomonadota; class Alphaproteobacteria; order Rhodospirillales; family Rhodospirillaceae; genus SCTM01. The sequence continues at coordinate 1,811 of SCTM01000090.1, read as the reverse complement.
CGCTTCGTCCGCCGGGAACTGACATCGGGAAATAGCCGTTGTACCCGCTTCGACCTTGCGGGTATCTTGCTCATCGTCGCCAAGAAGCGGGGGCGATTCGTAGCGGACTGATTTCAGCCCGCACGTGAATGCCCTCCCGCCCGGCGCTCATCTTCGGATGGGCGACGCGTGATTTGGCGCCGCACGAGCCTGAACTTATTGATGCATCGACCAATTCTTGGAAACGGCCTCGCCGTTCCGCCACCCGCGTCGGAGATTCTCGAATCGTCCGCGCAAAATCTAAAGGGCATGAACGTGCCAGCTGCCGCTGCTTCCTCCATTCCGAAGACTCTCAGAACGTATGCCGTGATGGCTGCGCCTGTGGACGGAATCCGGATTGCGGCTGTGCTTTCGGCACGACGCCCAGCCATTGCTATCCCCTTCCACCAATCCCGCGGACGTGCGCGCAATTCACGCGCCGGGCGGCGCGCCGGTCAACTCCGACCGGCCCCCGTCTGGCTGATAGATTGCGGACGCGCGGCCACCGCGGCGCCTCGGAGAATCGCCTCACATGGTCAAGAGAATGCTTATCGATGCTACGCACCCGGAAGAGACCCGGGTCGTGGTCCTGGACGGAACCCGACTTGACGAATTTGATGTAGAGTCATCAACCAAAAAGCAGATCAAGGGAAACATCTACCTGGCCAAAGTGGTCCGGGTTGAGCCCTCGCTGCAGGCCGCTTTCGTCGAATATGGCGGCAATCGCCACGGTTTCCTCGCCTTCAGTGAAATTCATCCGGACTACTACCAGATCCCGGTGGCTGATCGGGAACGGCTGTTGGCCGACGCGGAACGCCACCATCACGATGACGACCATCGCGACGACGGAAATGATCGCCACCACCGGCGCGAGTCACGGCATCACGCCGATGACGATCACGGCCATCACGATGATTCTGAACACGCGCCGCAGAGCACGAGCGAAGATCATGCCGACGAGCCCGCGACACAAAGCGCCGAAGGCTATCCGGTAAGCGAAACTGCGAATCCGGCCGACAACGGCGATACCTTGCCGCTAGCCTTCATTCCGCCGGCCATCTCCACACCCGCACCGAGCGAGGATGTGGACGACGAACCGGACGCCGCGCCGTACCCGCCCTCCTACGCGGTCGAAAGCGTGCCCGAACAAGCCGTCGAAACAATCGCCGGACCGGAATCGGAATACGCCGGCACACCGAGCGACAGCGCTCAATCTGAAGAAGCCCCGCCCCCTTCGTCCGAAGCGACGACGCCTCACCTTGAAGGCGGTGATCATCCTCGCCGCGAAGGTGAAATCACGCTCGATACACACGCGGATGGCAACAAGACATCGGGTGTCGAAACAGTTGGCGGCGAAGACCCGGACGACGATGAAGAGGACGAGCACGATAACGACAAGCAACGGCGGCGTTTCGTCGCATCGCGCCATTACAAAATTCAAGAGGTCATCAAGCGTCGCCAGATCATGCTGGTGCAAGTGGTCAAGGAAGAACGTGGCAACAAAGGTGCCGCGCTCACCAGCTATCTGTCCCTCGCCGGACGCTATTGCGTCCTGATGCCGAATTCGGCGCGGGGCGGCGGTGTGTCGCGCAAGATCACCAGCGCCCAAGATCGCCGCCGCCTGAAGGAAATCGTCGGCGATCTCGAATTGCCCAAGAACATGGCCGTGATTCTTCGCACGGCGGGCGCCGAACGCAGCAAAGCCGAGATCAAGCGCGACTATGAGTACCTTCAACGGACCTGGAACAGCGTTCGCGAAGTCACGATGCAGTCCCGCGCCCCGGCGCTGATCC